>JAKIYJ010000107.1 GCA_022708585.1 Bacteroidota bacterium | reverse complement strand
AAGTCAAGAGTTTGTTTCAGAATGTTTGAGTTCGAGGTTTCAATAGCCTGAAAATCGGAAGTGTACTAAAGTACATAACTGATTTAAAGGCTGAGAATAACGATGAAATCGGACATTATGGACAAACTCTAATTAAATTCCGTTTTCAACATTATATTGTCAACAACTTTTTATTTTTGTTAATAACTTTATTTTTACAATAAAAAAATCAATAAAATGTTAATAAAACAAAATTTATAAAAAGTTATCAATAAAAATTTTTATAAAATGTTAATAAAATTGGCTGTTAAAAAACCTTCATTTTATCAACAGCAGATTTAATTTACAATTGTTGATAAACTTTTACAAACTTAATTTTTAATATTATAGAAGTTAATAACTTTTTAATAAATTGTTGATAAAAAATTATGTAATGAAAAACAAGTTATTTTAATTTTTTTTTTCAACATTACTAACAGTTTACTATTATTTTAATATTTTTATATAATTTTAATAAATAACAAATAATAAATGTTAATTGTTGATAAGTCTGAAATAATCAAAAAAATTTTAAATCTGAAATCAGAAAAAAATGCTGTTATTTTAGCTCATTATTATCAACTGCCTGAAATACAGGATATAGCTGATTTTGTGGGCGATAGCCTTGCACTTTCTCAACAGGCTCTTAAAACTGATGCTGATATTATTATTTTTGCCGGAGTACATTTTATGGCTGAAACTGCTAAAATTCTGAACCCTGAACGTAAAGTCATTATTCCAGATTTAAATGCAGGCTGTTCACTTGCCGATTCCTGCCCTTATGATGATTTTAAAAATTTTATTAATCAATATCCTGAATATAAAGTTATTTCCTATATTAATTGTTCGGCTGAAATTAAAACCGTTTCCGATGTTATTTGTACTTCAAGTAATGCATTGCAAATTGTGAATTCTTTCCCCTTAAATGAAAAATTAATTTTTACTCCTGATAAGAATCTTGGTTCTTATATTAATAATATTAGCGGTAGAAATATGATTTTGTGGAATGGCTACTGTCACGTTCACGACCGTCTTAATACCGAAACAATTGTTAAATTAAAAATAAATCACCCTGATGCTAAACTTATTGCACATCCTGAATGTAAACCTCAAGTATTGGAAATAGCTGATTATATAGGTTCTACTGCTGCATTATTAAATTATGTATCTAAAAGTTCTGAAAAAAAATTTATTGTGGCTACCGAAAGTGGAATATTGCATCAAATGAAAAAAAATTGTCCTGATAAGCAGTTTTTTATTGTACCTTCCGATTCCAATTGTAGTTGCAATGATTGCGATTTTATGAAAATTATTACTCTTGATAAAATTTATAATTCTTTGTTAAATGAAGAACCTGAAATAAAATTATCAGATGAAATAATTGAAAAAGCATATAAACCTATCTTTAAAATGCTTAAATTATCAAATTCATTAATAAAGTAAAAATTAAAATATGAGTCTATTTCGAAAAGTTTATAAATTAAATTCTAATTAACTTATCTATGAAATTGATTAATTTATTTTATCAAAAAAGTAATTTAAAATAAAACTTGCATTTAACTCGAAAAACAGGTAAGTCAAAATTGTAAATTAAATTATGGTAATATTTTTTAACAAACGTTTTTTTAATATAATTTTTGTTTATATTATTCTGTTTATATTTTCATTTACAAGTTTGGCTCAGGATGTTGAAAATTATAATGAGGAATATAAAATATATTATCATCCTAATGGAATTAAGTCGAGTGAAGGAATACTTGTGAATGGAAAGCCCAACAAGTATTGGAAAACTTATGATGAAAATGGAATATTGCGTTCAGAAGGTAATAGAAAAAATTTTGAACTCGACAGTTTATGGAAATTTTATGATAAGAATGGAAATCTTATTTTAGAAGTAAATTATAAAAATGGAAAGAAAAACGGTATAAGAAAAACATATAAGGAAGACGAAATTATTGTTGAGAATTTTGTTGATGATGTTAAGCATGGGAAAACTATATATTATTATCCTGATATGAAGATAAAACGTGAAATAAACTTTGTAAATGGACGTGAAAATGGAATATCAAAAGAATATTCACATGATGGAACTGTTACAGGTATTACTGAGTATAAAAATGGTTTTATTGTTAATCGTGAAAAAATTAATCGTTTTGATATAAATGGTCTTAAACATGGAGTATGGAAAGAATTCTGGGATAATGACAGAATTAAAACTGAGATTACTTATAATTCAGGTAAAAAGAATGGATATTATAAGGAATATGACAGAAACGGTAATTTATTGAATATTTATAAATATGTGAATGACTCTCTTGTTGTTGATGCTAAGGAAACTGTGAAACTGGATATTAAAACAGAATATTATCCTGATGGAAGTATTAAAAAAAGAGGAAGTTTTAAAGGTAATATTCCACAGGGTATTATGAGAGAATATTCACCAGATGGGAAAATTATAAAATCTTATGTTTATGATAATGGAATTGTAGTTGCTGAAGGTATAGTTGATGAAAAAGGCTTGTATCAAGGACTCTGGAAAGAATATTATTTATCGGGTAAAATTAAAAGTGAAGGTAAATACATTAATGGTAAAAAAGTAGGCAGCTGGAAATATTATTATGAAAATGGCAATGTTGAACAGGAAGGAATTTATAATTCAGATGGTAAAAAAATTGGAGAATGGGTATGGTATTATTCTTCGGGAAATATATTGAGAAAAGAAAATTATAGAAATGGACTTGAAGATGGTCCTTTTGTTGAGTATAGTGAAAATGGTGATATTATTGTAAAAGGGGAATTTATTGATGGTTTAGAAGAAGGTTTCTGGTTTTACAATATTGGAGATGAAAGTGTAGAAGGCAATTATGTTGCTGGAAATCGTGATGGTTTATGGAAAGTTTATTATAAAAATGGAAAATTGGCTTTTAGTGGTTATTTTACTGATGATAACCCCGATGGTAAACATATTTATTATTATCCTGATGGAAAAATAAGGGAAGAAGGAAATTATGTTATGGGATTGAAAAATGGAAACTGGCGAAAATATAATGAATCAGATGGAACATTATTTCTTGAGGTTTTTTATAAAAATGGAATTGAAAAAAAATATAATGGGGTTGCAGTTAAACCCGATATAGAATAATAATGGCCATTTTTCTACATGCTAAATTATTTGTTTGTTAATACAAAATAATACAAAGTCTTTGTCTTTAATACCATAATCTTGTGAGATAAATCTTTTTGTATTTATACTGTTAAGTCTATTCCCAAAAGTTTATAAATTTATAATTAAATTTATCTATGAGTTAACTCCAAAACTCATTTTTACCTTGAATTATTATTTTTATAAAATAAATAAATTTAATAGATAAATTAATTAAAAATATAGCCGTAACTTTTAAAGAATCAATGGAATTGTGGTTTGATGTTGTACCAATTAAATTTTTTAAATGCATAGTTGGTATTATTACTATATTTGTATGATTAAAAAACAAATTGAATCAGTCAGAAATAAAATTATGAATAGTTATCAGAACAAATTGGACATAAAAGCATTGGAAACATGGCTCTGGGAGGCTGCGTGCAAGATACGTGGGCCCATTGATGCACCAAAGTATAAAGACTACATTTTGCCCCTCATTTTTTTTAAGAGGCTTTCGGATGTTTTTGATGATGAACTTGACAAACTTTCGCAGGATTTCGGCTCAAAGGAAATTGTTGAAAAACTACTTAATCAAGATCACAAATCCGTGCGTTTTTATCTACCCAAAAATGCTCGTTGGGATGCTATTGCAAAGCATACCACCAATATAGGAGAACGCCTTACCGATGCCGTACGCTCTATTGAGCGGGAGAATCCCAAACTTCAAGGCGTGTTCAATACCGTAGACTTTAATGCCACCGCGTCGGGGCAGCGGATTCTCGCCGACGACAATCTCAAAGATCTCATCGATGTGCTGGGCAGGTACCGACTTGGCTTGAACGATGTCGATGCCGATATTCTGGGAAGAGCCTACGAATACCTGTTGCGAAAATTTGCCGAAGGTTCCGGCCAGAGTGCCGGCGAATTCTATACTCCCGGCGAGGTTGCCATCCTGATGTCGCATATTCTCGATCCTGAGCCGGGTGATGAAGTGTACGACCCCTGCTGTGGCTCGGGCGGACTGCTTATCAAGTGCTTTTTGCGCTTCAAAGAAAAGTATAACTCCGATACTTCCATCGAACCGCTCAAATTCTTCGGTCAAGAAGTGCTTGCTTCGACATTTTCAATGGCAAAGATGAATGCTTTTATTCACGATATGGAAGCAGAAATCAAACTTGGCGATACCATGAACCGACCCGCATTCCTTACACAGCAGGGCTCCATTGAAAAATTTGATATTGTTACTGCCAATCCTATGTGGAATCAGAATTTTTCACAAACTGTGTATGAAAACGACCCATATAATCGCTTTACTTTTGGTTACCCACCTTCCAACAGCTCGGACTGGGGCTGGATTCAACATATGTATGCTTCGCTCAATGACAAAGGTAAGATGGCAGTCGTGCTCGATACTGGCGCTGTGTCCCGTGGAAGTGGCAATGCGGGTAGCAACCGCGAGCGCAATATTCGAAAGGAGTTCGTGGAGAAAGACCTTGTGGAAGCTGTACTGTTATTGCCCGAAAACCTCTTCTACAACACCAATGCACCAGGGATAATTATTGTAATCAACAAGGCTAAACCAGCGGAACGGAAGAATAAAATATTGCTCATCAATGCCTCCAGACTTTATGAAAAAGGACGCCCGAAAAACTTTTTACCAGATAGTAGTATAGAGCAGCTAACCAATATTTACCTGAATTGGGAAGAAGTAGAAGGCATCAGCAAGATAATCTCAAAAGATGAAGCAGCTAAAAATGACTATAACCTGAGCCCCAGCCGCTACGTTGCCCAGAACGGCGAGGATGATACCCTTGACCTTGAGGATGCTATAGTGCAACTCAAGGAAGCTGACGAAGAACGAAACCAGGCCGACGAAAAACTGCGAAAAATTTTAGAAGAATTGGGAGTATGGTAAAAGTAAAATATAATTTTTCTTAATTTACTTTTGTGAGGTAAAGTAAAATATAAATTTTCTTATTTTACTTTACCAGCGTAAAGTAAAATATAAGTGTTAAATATTGTAAAGAGGTATTATGGATATAAAAGATTTTAAAGCGGGAGCAATAAGAAATGGCGCGGGATATAAGTATTTTCTCCCGGAAAAGATAAATCATTCATATGTATGGACAGATGAAACTATTAATGAACTTCTGGAAAAAGCGTCATTAAAGATAGGTGAGTTAAATGCTTTTTCAAGATTTGTACCAGATACCGACATGTTTATATTAATGCATATTTCTAAGGAAGCTGTTGTGTCAAGCCGAATTGAAGGAACTAAAACCAATATTGAAGAAGCATTTATTGAAGAAAATGAAATAGATCCAGAAAAACGGGATGACTGGAAAGAGGTTACTAATTATGTTAAAGCCATGAACAATGCAATTGAAGAATTGAAAATTCTTCCCCTCTCCAACAGATTGATACGGGATACTCAC
>JAKIYJ010000106.1 GCA_022708585.1 Bacteroidota bacterium | reverse complement strand
CCAGTTTACAGCGATAAATAAGATTTTATTTTTAGTTGTGTTTTTTGTGTTCAGCGATATATTTATGAAAGAAGCTATGAATATTGATATTCGTGGAAGTAAAATACATTAATCTGATTTCATTGAAAGGAATTCAAATGAATAGCATTTTATTCTTTATAAATTCATAGTGCTTAAACAAAAGCTAAAAACTAGTTTTCTTTCTAAGCTATTTGTTCAATTATTTCAATTGGGAGCTACAATTGTTGTTGCACGAATAGCTGGTCCCACTGTTTTAGGAACAATTGCTTTTGGCCTTGCATTTGTAAATATGTTTGCTTTTATAGGAAGTCTGGGCCTTGGCAGCGCACATGTGAAAATAATCCATGAAGAGGAAGATAAAGCTAAATGTGCCGGAACATATGCAATTCTTCATATTGCATCCAAACTCATGTTCTTTTTTATAGTTATAATTTATTTCGTCATACAAAAATATGTTTTGCATTTTCCTTTTGAGAGCAGAGATCATGAAATAGTAATAATGATATTTATGGGAATGATCCTGGTTAATACCTTATCAGAAATTCCACAGGCAAATTTCGCTGCAAACATGGAGCAGGCAAAACAAGACATCCCGGAAATCATAAGAAATTTATTTTTACAACCAGCCAGAATCATCACAGTTTTGCTGGGGGGCGTCGCCATTTCACTCGCTTTTGTTAACCTGGTCTCTGCAATAATTGTTATTCCTGTATATTGGTATCTGTCAAGAAATATAAAATATGGGAAATTTGATTTCAATCTTTCTAAAAGATATTTTAAATACGGGATCCCATTAGTTGTCCTGGCTCTGGCTTCTTCACTCGGTAATACAATTGACAAAGTTATTCTTCAATATTTCACAAATTCAGAAACTGTAAGGTATTATACAGCGGGTTTCAAGATTGGAGGATATTTTTTAATAATAGGTCAATCCGCCGGGATGTTATTTTATCCTTACTTTTCAAAAGTAATAAGTAACAATGAAGAATTTCGTATCGAAGAGAAAATTTCACAATATGAGAATTTTCTTTTTCTTTTTGTAATGCCCGTTATGATTTTTTTGTCTATCTATTCACATACCCTGGTAATGGCTGTATTAGGGAAACAATATATTCCTTCAATCCCGGTATTAACCATTATTACTCTTGCACAGTTTATTTTCCTCCTGAATATACCGTATGGCAATCTTTTGTCCGGAATGGGATATTTTAAACTTGTAGCTATTGTTAATATAGTTTTTATAATCGTATTTACTTTACTTTTAGTCTGTTTTGTACATCCGCAGATTTTTAATTTATCAGCAAAAGGAGCGGCATATGCTTTTTTCCTCTCAAAGACTTTTCTTGCTGCTATGTATGTTTTCTTTGGTAGTAGAAAAATGGCGGTGTTTAACGTTAAACGGTATTTTAAATTTTTATCTTTTGGGCTGATCACATTCTTATTGTTTTACTTTATTTATATCAAATGTGTCATTGGAAATACAGGTTTAACAATAATATTTCCAGGTATGTTTTTTTTGTTTTCTTATATTAGTTACTATTTATTTGGTTGGATGAAGAATGATGATTGGAATTTGCTTTTATCGGCTTTACATCTAAAACCTATGCTGATTTATATTAAACAGGAATTATTTAAAAAGTAAGTTCTTATTGATTATTTTTCCAAATGAATGACTATCCTCTTGTATATGTATTAATCCTAAATTTTAATCAACCACAACTGACTATTGGTTGTGTTGAGTCAATTATGGCTTCTGATTATCCAAATTTCAAAATTATCGTAGTTGATAATGGTTCAGATTACAACAATTATATATCATTAGAAAGAATAATTGATAATAATAAAATAAGTATTTATCGTCTTGATAAAAATATTGGTTATGTCGGAGGAATGAATTATGCTTTGAAAGAAGCATCTACAAAAAATCCAGATTATTATCTTGTTTTAAATAATGATGCCGTAATAGAAAAAACAGCAATAACTCACTTGGTTAATTGTGCTCAAAGATCATCAAATAATTGTATTGTGTCTGGTAAGGTTTACCACTATGACAGGCCTGATGTTATCCAGTATATTGGTTCCGAGTTAATAGATGCTGAATATCTTACATTCAAACACATAGGTGTAAATGAGATTGATAATGGTCAGTTTGAAAAAGAAGAAAAAAGGGACTTAATCGATGACATTTACTGGTTGTTACCTGGTACAGTTTATTCAAAAATAGGTGGTTATAATGAATTATTTTATTTCAATGGAGAATCTGCTGATTATTGTCTGAGAGCTAAAAACGAAGGATTCCTTTTATTGTATTGCCCCTTGGCAAAGCTGTGGCATAAGGGCGGAGCAAGTATTGGTGGAAGGAATAACAACTCATTTTTAGAGTATTATCAAATTAAAAGCACTCTTTTATTGCGATTTTTGTACTTAAAGCGTATAAATTTTACGGTTTTTTATTGTAAAATCTTCTTTAAAGCATTGAAAAAGATGATTAAAGGCATTTTTAAGGTTTGGTTAAAAGATAATGCAAACTGGGAATATTCTCTTGCTGAAATGAAAGGTTGGATGTCTTTTTCAAATGACATGTTATTTGGCAGGTTAAAACGGAAACAAGATGCACTTTAGTTTAATATATACACTTTGGTATTCCTATAATTTTAAAAAGAAATTCAAACAATCTTTTTGGAAGTTAAATCGACTATTATCCGAAAGCCAATATTGGAATAAGGATAAAATGAAAGAGTATCATGACGCAAAATTAGCTGAATTACAGAATATAAGTGCAAGTACGATATTTTATTCTCAAAACTATAAGAAATCACGACTACAAAAATTAACTACTGATAATTTAACTGAACTTAAGCCTCTCACAAAAGAAATAATAAAGAAAAATCCGGAAATATTGTACAACCTGGCTGTTAATGATTATAATGTTCATTCAACAAGCGGTAGCAGCGGTGACCCTGTCAAGGTCAGGGTTAGTTTTAATGCCGAAGCTTATCGACGTGCAGGTAGAATGAGGTATTATGAATGGTGGGGTATTAAACCTTCTGACAGAAATGTGTTAATATGGGGGCGAAGTATTCATATTAATAGAGATTATTCTTTTTTAGGGAGGATTAAAAAATTATTAAATAAGCGAAACCTTAACATTAGTGTTTTTGATCTTTCTTCAGAGAGTTTCCCTTCATTATTTAAAACAATTACCCGCTTTAAACCCAGATTTTTTAGAGGATATACTTCAGCTATTGAGCAATTTGCAGATTTATGTATTGACATTAAAGTTAATTTGAAGAATCTAAAACTGAAGGGAGTAATAGTTACTTCTGAAGTTCTTTTTGAGGATCAAAGGAAGAAAATAGAGTCAGTATTTGGTTGTCCCGTCATAAATGAGTATGGAGCTGCTGATGGTGGCTTAATCGCTTTTGAATGTCCTCACGGTAATATGCATATTTTCGAAGAAGCAATACTTGTTAATACAACATTTGACAAGGATATCCTTTTAACAGATCTTCATAATTATGCTATGCCATTGATAAACTATGAACTTGGTGATCGCGTTCACATTGCAGAAGGGAAACAATGTCGTTGTGGCCGGAGCTTAAAAATTATTGATAAAATTGAAGGAAGACAAGGAGACTACATTCATAAAAGTAATGGGCAGTGGTTGAGTCAGTATTTTTTCTATTACCTGTTTAAAGATCTTGATAATGAGGGATTCCCTGATAATATTATTAAATATAAAGTAATTCAAATAGATAATATTTTTAATTTGTATTATATTAAGGGAAGTTCATTTTCTGAAGAAGTAATTTCACATATTAGAAAAAAAATGTATAAAAAAATTGGTGATAAAATAGAAGTTAATTTTATTCCCGTGACAATTATTGAACGAGAAAAGAGTGGTAAAATTCGCTTTTTTCATAGAATAGAAAATAAGTCGTAGTATTATTCCCTACGTAATTACTTGAAAAACCATTACTATAGAAAGGATGAATAGAATAATTCGATTTTATATATCGCATGAAATATCATATGGAGTAGCAGCATCCCAAATATTCAATTGGTCATCTTTGCTTTATGAGAAGGGTATAGATACACAGCATTTGATTTTTTACACAAATAGAACCAAGTTACTTAGCATGATTAATGGTTCAGATCAAAAAATCAGATGTATTCGTTCTTCAACCAGGATACTTTTTAGAGACATTATTTTTTTCGTAACCTTGTTTAAGGTTATTTTGAAAAGCAATAAGCAATATGAGAAAATAATTTTACAGACAAGAAACAATGGAATTACTTTAGCATTAAGTGTATTAAAAGCATTTTTTGATTTTAAAATTATTTACGAAATCAGAGGATTTGGAGAGAACAATTTACCCAATACTTTTTTAGCAAAGTTAAAAACTAACATTAGAAAGAATCGAGATCAAAACTTAATTAGACTTGCTGATAGAGTATTTTGTGTTTCGAATGAAATGAAAAGAGTTGTAATCAACTCCTATTCTATTTCTGAATTGGAGAATAAATTTGTTGTATTTCCTGGCGCAGCAAGTTTAAGGGTATTCTATTTAGATGAAACACTTAGAAGAGTTATTCGACATGAACATAATATTGGAGATAGAACAATAGTCATTCTATATTCTGGTAATCTGGATAAACCTTGGCAAGTGCCAGATCAGATATTTCGGTTCTTTAAATATATTGAAGAATTTATAGACGCCAGATTATTTGTACTAACTCCCAATCTGGATTTAGTGCAACACTATCTAAAAAAGTATAATATTCAGGAAGGGATAGTATTTTCCAGGAATTGTTTATTTAATGAGCTTAATAAATTCTATAATGTTGCTGATTACGGAATTTTGATGCGGGAGAATAAGCTTTTAAACAATGTAGCTTCTCCAACAAAATTTTCGGAATATATTTTAAGTGGGTTGCCCGTGATTATTACTGATAGCATAGTTGATTATTCAGAGTTTGTCAAGAAGAATAAAATAGGGTTTGTTCTAAGCAGCAAAGTACTTGAAATTGATGATATTCAGGAATATAATGATTTTTTAAGTAATGAATTAAAACCACAGGATCTTATAATTTCGAATAATCTTTTAAGGTCTCAAATTAGTAGCATAGGAAAATTAAAATTATCAAAGGAATCATTTATTGATTATCTGAGTGATATTTTAAGAGCCATCTGATTAGATAGGAATAAAAAGAAATAGTCTTTGAAGATAATTTTTAGTACTGACACTATTCAACGAGGAGGAAAGGAAAGACAACTGTTTTTGCTGACAAGGGCTTTGCTTGAAAAAGGTGAAAAGATTCTCATTATTACAAAAAAAATTTCAAATGACAATTATTTGTCTGAATATGGTCTTAATGGAATAATTGTCAAGCTTACTAATGGAAAATCTAGGTTTTTTAGAAGATATCAACGCTTTAAAGGAATAATTTCAAAAGAGCAACCAGATTTACTTGTAACTTGGGATTTACAATCATCTCTTTTTGCTCTTTTATTAATAAGGGCATATGATTTTCACTTCATTAATGCTTCAATTCAGCATGGGATACGGTTATTTAGACTATCACATTTTTTAAGGAGCATAGTCTGC
>JAKIYJ010000105.1 GCA_022708585.1 Bacteroidota bacterium | reverse complement strand
TTTTCAACTTATTATGATTGGAATGATATTAAGAAAAAGCAGTGGTAAAATTTCAGAAAAACTAATTTCCATTTTTAAAATATTAACTGTTGAGATTATAATCTTTTTACTTTCCATAAATGTACCTATACCTGATGGTGGAATAATGTTTTATTTTATTATTGCGCTTGTTATTGGGATACCAGTATTAATTTATCAATTCAAATATTACAAGAACTTTCTATATGATAACCGGCAGTTTAAAATGACAATATCTTATTCAATTTGGGTAATAGCAGTTATTTTTGGTTTGATTTACTGGTTTGCTTATTATATTGCCAATCCATTGCTTGGATAGTTGTCGTAAGATGATGTTATTATATATAGAAATAATCTGACAGATAATATCATAGTAATGGATTTAGATGGAAATGTTTTAGATTGGAATTTATAGAGAAGTAGTGAGTGTATTCAAATTATGCGAATCAACCAAATATAAAAAAATGCCTAAAGCGTTGGCAGGTAATCTATTATACTTTACTGTTCCCACTTAGTAATTTGCTTTTAATTATTTCAATTTGCTCATCTGTGAAAGGTGTATCTGCATCAATATGAATGATTTTATCAGTAAAAACCAATATATATTCACCGCTGAACATTATCCCATTTGAGCCTTCGTAATAAAAAGCATAGGCTTTTTCGGCGGAAAAAACAGCGTTGTCAAGGGTTTCAAGTTTCCTGTCTGACCAGTCATTAAGCTTTGTTAAATCGGATACAACAATATTCTTGACAAATTCAAATTTAGGCTCATATATACTATATTCAAGTTCCGGTGGAGAATTCTTCATTGGGGGACGGGTCTGGGAATAATGGCTTCTATGAAGCAGAGGGGTGTCTTCTTCATCTGCTTCATAAGAATAGTATTCAAAATCAATATGTCCATATAAATCCTCACAAGTAAGTGGGATTTTGTCGCTATAAAGGCGATATTCTCCAACGGTGGTGTATGGTTTATTTGACCTTTCTGAGAAATTAAACCGAGGGATAGAATAAAATATAAATCCAAGATACAAAACGCCGGTTAGAATAAGAAGTGAAGTTGAGATTATTTTATTTGCGTTTGCAGAAAATTTGCGTCTTTTCAGCAATGTAATTGAACCCCAAAATACTAAAGCAAACAGCGGTAATTGCACCACAGAAAGAGCAATTATGCCAAAAGCGGTGTTAGTTAACAGATGGATAAACATATACCCGACAAGTGAAAACAGGAATATAAGATAGCCTATATCAAAATATCTTTGGGTTTTATTGAAATTTTCAATAATAGAGCAGCCCATATCAACAGATTTTTTGGATTTATTGTACCACATATAGTAATTTATTAGGGTATAGGATGAATAGAGAATAATGCTAATAAACATTAGCAAGGTAGCTAAATCTATATTGCTTGACAGAAAATCCGTGGGATTCCGCTTCAAGATGTTAAATCGTAAATAAAGATTTAATGCAAAAACTAGAAGCATTAAAAGTTGTGATATCACAAAGCTTTTCTTCATACATTTGTGAATATTTTCAAGCTTTTCTTTCTCGTCCGTTTCAAATTCCGGAGGGTTCTCAAGGGAAGAACAAAATATTTGCATTTGATTATACTCGCAAACAAAATCCCATCCTGCCGCCTTTGCGTAGTCAAAATAGGTCTGCTGATTGTCTGTTGGGTGAGGATTAAAAACCGAGCCCTCGGCAAAATATGTGACGGTATATTTAAGGTTTTGAGGTTCAGTTTTCTTAAATGTCCAAAGATAAGGTCCCATTTTTTCTAAAACAAGTCCTTTTTTCGCATAAAGCTCCAGCTTTTGCTCGATCTCTTTGTAGTAATTGTAATTCATAAGCATGAGTCTTTTTGTATTTTTCATTTATATCACCTTTTTCATAAATCTTTCGTAATCCTCTGTAAGTTTGTGAAGCCGGTCATACTCTTTTTTTAGCATTTCTCGACCCTTATCTGTAATAATGTAACTCTTTTTTCGGTTTTCCATATTGGTTAGCGTGATGAAACCTTGAGATACAAAGTTGTCAAGCAGTGTATACAGGGTTCCGGGGCCTACCGTCACCCGCTGTTCAGTCATTTCTGATACCATCTTCATAATATCCACCCCACAACACTCACTTTGCAGACATAACAGTATATAGAACATCTGCTCTGTTAATGTTTGATATTTCTCTCTCGGCATTTAGATCACCTCCGCAAATATCGAATATCAATAATTCATATTTCCAGTATACATCGAATATCGATATTGTCAATAGATTTTATAGGATCCTAAATATATTTTAAAAATTTAATTTTAAAATAGTGGGTATGGCTGAACTGCCATATGGGGAACATTTCTTGTTTTAATTCTACGAAGAAGATATTAGAAGAGAAATAATCTCTGATTATACTCAGGAGAACAAAAATGAGTGACCAAATATATTGTTATCCCAATTCGGATGTGCCTATTAATAAGTTTTAATTGATTCACAGCGTCTAAAGGTAGTATTATTTTCATGCACGGATAAATTAATGAGGAATCTGGTATGTGGTTTTATTATAATATTCAACTGCTGCAACAAAGTGACTTGATACTTCTATTGTATTTTTGTGGAACAAATTGGGTAACGAAATCGTCTATTTATAATGAATATTGCATGGAGGCAAGTATGAAAAGCAAAGTTTTTCTATTAATATTTTTAGTTGTTATATTAAGCTCTTGTTCATTTCAAACCGATGAAAAGGTGAGTGATAAAAATGATTTAGATACTATTGGAGAATTAAATGATGAAAATACAGATGAAGAGCTGAATAATGTAATTACAGAAGAAGAACTGAATAGTAAAGAAAATCATGCAGATATTTTGGACAGAATAATTAATGATATAAAAAATAAATTAGAAATATATAAAGATATTAAATTAGCAGACATTAAAAAAATACAAGATACTTATTATGTAGTTGTAAAAGTAAATGAAGCTGAAATGACAGACCATGATTTTATGTTGTGGAAATACGACATGTCGCCGGAATTGCTGCTTACAGGTAATGCAATTAATATATTATCGATGGACAATTATTATTTCGTAAGCTATCGTGAAAGCTTGAAATATGGCACTAAACACACTATTACCAAGTATGACCACAATGATGAAAATTATGAAAAGGTTATTTATGAAGGAGGTTTTTCAAAATTCACTTTCAGCCCAAACAACGACTACATGTATATTCAAAATGATAATGAAGTAATAATACTCGATAAAGATTATGAAATTTTATTTAAAAATAAGTTGTATAACAATGCTGAAAATATAGAAGATGGTCACTATGTAGACATGCAATTTATCAGCTGGACAAAAGATAATAAAAAACTATGGGTTGCAACGGGTTATCATGCTTATGTAATGACATTCCATCTCATAGATATCGAAAATTCAACTCAAGATACATTTTTTACCGGTGAGAGCTACGGAATAACAGAAATTGCTTTAAATCCTGACAATAACTGCATTGCTTACAGCACAAAACCGGAGTTTTATGAAAGCAGTGCATATGATGAATTTCACGCTAATCAAACAATAGTTTATCTGTATTTTTTTAATTTAGTGACCAATGAAAAAATTGAAATTTCCAAATCGGTGACAAGGGGATTCAGACCTAAATGGGTCAGCAATAAAATATTCGAATACAATGATCCTGACGGATTTATGAGATTAACCTTTAATATTGATGACTATCATTTAAATTCGGGTAAGGAGAACCCTGAAAACGAGGAAAATTTATGGCAGTATGTAGAAGGCATAACACCTTTTGTAAATAATAAAGATGGTAATTGGTATTATAATGAAACCACATACAAAATCGCTCTTAAAATACCATCCATATATCATTTAGACTCTCCCGGGGTTTATTTTTACTGGAGGGAAGATGGTAAGGGCTGTTATATATCATTGACAAATTATATATATGAATTAGATAAGAATACATCTTTTGTTGAAAATGTAAAGAATATATATTTTCTTAATAATTCTTATATAAATGAAAACATATTTGATAATGTAATAATTGAAGAAGGAATTACTGATAATGGCTATAAATATGCTTATTTTGCGGATGATATTACTGATTATTCCAATGACAGGGTGCTATCCTATATATTTGTTCAGTTAGATGATTATGCAATATGCAGATTAGACTATGCTTTGTTTTCTGAGGATTTTGGAAAATTTGATGCTGATGTAATAATTAATTCGATTACCCATACATTAACAGAGGGACTTTTCAGAGAGGAATTTTTAACTGTCTATACCGATGACGCAGTCAATTTAGTTAATTTTAAAGTTCCCTACTTTTATATCCAAAATTATCACGGTGAATACTATTACGAAACTTCTGAAAAGGAAGACATCTTTTATCCTTTGGATTATTTCATAGATAATAAGGAAGAAATTACACTTTACATTCAAGATACCGAAACTGAAATTGAATATATGGGAGAAATTACGGAAGGCTATACAAAAAATAGATATAAATATTCATACTATGTAGAAAAAGAAACAGAATCTTATCAGCCTTATGGAACAGAAAAATGGGAGGAAGTTACGCGATTTATAACAAATATATCCGTCAGATTAGATAAATATTCAGTACTAAAAATGAAATATGAACTATCAGAAGAAGATTTCAGTTTATTTGATGTAAATGAAATTTTAGATTCTGTACAACTCAAATAATGCTTATATAAATAACAAAAGGCTCCTAAATATATTTTTAAGGAATTTGAATTTTAAAGAAGATATAGGGGGTATCGGCTGAGTACCATGTGGGGAACATTTCTTATTTTAATTCGTCTGAATAGGTGACAGCTAGTTATGAATAAAGGAAAAAATTAATTATATAAAGGCAGGAAAAGCTATGAAAAAAATCTATCGCACTAAATTTAATGTATTTATTGTAGTGCTTATTTGCGTTTTTTTGTTTAACATAATTGTATATGCTAATTCAGCACCAATTTATATGCCGGACTATCCTTCAACAGGAATATTTTCGGTAGATGAAAACACTCCGATTGAAGTGTTAAAGGAAAATTTGCTGTTTGATTTTACCGAAGAAGATGACGATACCTATTCTCCAAAGGCCAAGGTCATTGCAACCTATGAAATGCAAAATTCTTCAAATGAGGATGTTTCAGTATATATGGCATTTCCTTTCATTGAAAGATTCAGCGAGTTTTCACCTGATGAAATTATTATCACTGCAAATGATGAAATTATTCCCTATGATACCTATTTAGGTGAAACAATTAACAATTCAATGAATCCTTTTCAGGAAGCTGAAAATACTGACTTTAATATTGAGAAAATTATAAAATCTATTACAGATAAAAAGTATACCGCTAACAATTTTAAAGAAAATGAAAGAGGTAAGCTTTACAGGTTTAAGGTATCTTCTGCTGATGACAAAATAAATTTCGCCGTGAGCTTTGATTTTAATCATGAAAAAACCAAAATTATTTTAAATGGTTTTAATCGCTTTGAACGAAATGAAAATAATATCAGAGTTGCTTCCGGCACAAGAGAAGAAGAGACAAGGGAGGTCTATGTATTAGGTGAAGATATTAGTTTTGATAT
>JAKIYJ010000104.1 GCA_022708585.1 Bacteroidota bacterium | reverse complement strand
CAAAATCTGCAACCAGGCTGGCACTCCAACAATAACGCCAATATCCCATTCTGGAGCTTTTTTTACAATTTCTTCAAGTTTTGTTGGCCAATCCCTTTCTTTCGAAATTCTATTGCCTGGTTTATAATGATATTGAAACCAAAATGGAATATTGCCTGCTGTTATACCTGATAAATCACCCTCATAATAAGTGCCATTGTAATTTAAATGTGTACTGCCACCTAACATTAATATCCCCTTCTCAAAAAATTCATTCGGAAAATCATAATGTGCAAGAGAAAAAATTTGTCTGATACTTGTACGCTTAATAGCTTTAATCATATCGGACGTTACAGGAATATATTTACTTGATGCTTCAGAAGTACCCGAACTAAGAGCAAAATATTTTATCCTGTCGGGCCAACAAACATAACTTTCACCATTTAATGCCCTGTACCACCATTTCCTGAAAATATTGTCGTAATCATATACTGGAACATTATCCCTGAATGCATCAACAATATTGTTCGATTTAAGTATATCTGAAAATTTATAACATTCGCCAAAAGATGTAAGTTGAGCTTTACGAATTAATTTCTTTAAAACTTTTTGCTGTTGCAAAACAGGATCCTTTTTAACCTGATTAACAGGCATTTTGCTTCTTAATTCTATCGCCCGTTTTATTATAGAACCTATTACCGGCATACTTTGAAAATTTTTGGCAAAAATATAAAAAAAAATAATTCAAAATAAAAATGATTTTTCAGAGTATCCCCAATGTTTTTTAAATCATTCTGATATAAATGAATTTACTCCGATATTTAAAATATTTAATAAAAAATACAACCGAGTATTTAATATTTTTGATTATTTTTGACTTTAATATGAAAAACCACAGTTAGTATTAAAAATTATATACACACTATTCAATTCAATTTTTTATTTTAACCTAATGAGTTTTAATAACGACAAAATGATAATTTTGTTTTAAATTTTACTTGAAATTATAAATATATATAAAATGAAATATTTACCTATTAATCCAGAACTTTTCATCAATAACAGAAAAAATTTTCTGAAAATGATGAAACCAAATTCGATAGCAATTTTTTGCTCAAATGATGAAATGCCACGTAACGGCGACCAGTTTTTCCCTTTCAGACAAAACTCCGATTTATTTTATCTCAGTGGTATTGACCAGGAGAAGACAATGCTATTGTTAGCTCCCGATTGTCCTAACCCTAAATACAGAGAAATACTCTTTGTGGTAGAAACCAATGAACTTATGGCTATATGGTATGGTCATAAATATACCAAAGAAGAAGCCACAGCAACTTCTGGTATTAAAACAGTAATGTGGCTGGACCAGTTTGATACAATTTTAAGTGAAGTTCTCTCTACTACTGAGAATGTTTATCTTAATACAAATGAAAATATTCGTTTTTCGAGCGATGTGCCATATAGAGAATTAAGATTTGCTAATGAATTGAAAACCAAATATCCAGTTCATAATTATTTAAGATCTGCTCCAATACTTGCAAACTTGAGAACTACTAAATCTCCTGTTGAAATTGAACTTATAAGAAAGGCTTGTGAAATAACTGAAACAGCTTTTCGTAGAGTATTATCCTTTGTTAAACCAGGAGTTATGGAATATGAAATAGAAGCTGAAATTACCCATGAATTTATTCGTAACAGGGCTACTTGTCATTCTTATTCTCCAATAATTGCTTCTGGGAAAAATGCTTGTGTATTGCATTATCCTTTCAATAATCAGATGTGCAAAGATGGAGATTTAGTTCTGTTTGATATTGGTGCTGAATATGCAAACTATGCTGCCGATCTCTCCAGAACCATACCTGTTAATGGCAAATTTACTCAAAGACAAAAGGATTGCTATAATGCCGTGTTAAGAGTTATGAAACAAGCTATTAAAAAACTTGTTGTGGGCAATACTATTGATGCTTACCATTCGGAAACTTGCAAACTACTTGAAGAAGAGATGATTAAACTTGGACTTTTCACTAAAGAAGATGTTAAAAAACAGGACCCTGAAAAACCATTATATTTCAAATATTATATGCATGGAACTTCTCATTTTATGGGGCTTGATGTACACGATGTTGGAAGTAAACAGGAACCATTACGAGCTGGTATGTTGTTTTCGTGTGAACCCGGTTTATATATACTGGAAGAAGGAATTGGAATAAGAATTGAAAATGATATTTTGATTACAGAAAATGGACCTGTAGATCTTATGGCTACCATACCAATTGAAGTTGAAGAAATTGAATCTTTAATGGCAAAATAATTTTTTTTACTGTCTTATTTATAAAAGGATTATAAGTCATAAACTTGTTATATGGACTTTATTTTTTTATTAGCCTTTACTATCTTACCATACCCAATATATCTTTTAAAATATTAAGTTCATTGCTTATTTTATTAATTTCATAAGATTGTTTTTCTATTATATCATTTTGTTCCTTTACAGCTTTTAATAGTATAGCAGAAAAAGCTGAATAGTCAACTGAAAGATAGCCATTGCCACTTTCTTTTACTAATTCAGGAAACTGTTCTTGTACTTCTTGTGCAATTAAACCTATATGTCTTCCTTCGGGATGTAATTTATTGTCAATGTAATAAAAATACACCGGTGTAATTTTTTGAATTCTGGATAAGGCATTTTCTAACGGAACAATATCCTTTTTTATGTTTTTATCAGAAGATTGGTAATAATTGCCTGAAATATACAAATCTCCATTTTTTGTAAAATTTAATGCATTGTGTCTGTTAACATCATTATAGCCATTGCCTATTGTAAAAACAGGATCCGTTGCGACCCAATAGACTGAATCGCCAACAGAAACATTCCATTTACCAAGTACCAGTGAATGGCTTGTCCTTGCAACAGTATAAGTTCCCAGACATACAGATGAAAAACCTGTCGATAAAGAATAACTGCCAGCAGCGACTGATGATTCCCCCCTTGCAGTATTATGATTGCCAATGGCAACGGAACAAAAACCTGTGGAAGATGATTCATTTGACATAGCTATTGCAAATTTTCCTGATGATGTGTTTTTAAAACCAATGGAAACAGAATTTACATACGATGCTACACTTTCATTCCCCATCGCAATGCTATTTTCCCCAGTAGCTTTGGTATTATTTCCTATTGCAGTAGAATTATAACCACTTGCCAGGGTTGCTGTACCAAGAGCAAGGCAATAATCATTATTTGCAGTAGACCATCTTCCAGCCACAATGGAATAATCCCCTGTGGCTTTTGAATTATCGCCAGCTACAAAAGAACTTATACCAGATGCAATATTGTTGGACCCCACCGCAGTTGAATTTTCTCCACTGGCAGTATTGGAATAACCAAAAGCGGCTGAACACAATCCAATATTTTGATTATCCCACTGTGAACCATTAATAGTACCAGCTCTTAGTGAATGTTTTGTTGGAATCCACATAAAACGTGTCCCACTTCCAGTATAAGGTGTACCGCCAACATCTCCCCAGAACATAACAGAACCTTGATTAACTTGAAAAGTACTGGACGGTGTTGAAGTGTTTATTCCAATATTAGTCCCTGAATTATACAGGAAACTGTTTGCAATCCATGAAGTACCATCATGTCGCAGGGTTTGTCCAAAAGTGCCAGGAACCAGTGGACCAGTAGGTCCTGTTGCTCCTGCCTGTCCTGTTGCCCCTGTTGGCCCTGTTGCCCCTGTTGCCCCTGTAGATCCTGTCATTCCCATGGGACCAATTGCCTGTACCCATTGAACCCCGTTAAAATACCAGAATTGCTTGTAATTAACATCATAAACAAATAGCCCATTAGCGGGATTCGTAATCGCTACTCTTTGCTGAGTTGTTAATCTCGGAATAAGCAACCCCTTATCAGTTGTCTTTAATTCTAATATAGCCGAATTATCAGGAATATTAGTACCAATGCCTACATTCCCTCCATTTTGTGAATAGCTTTTTAAAAACATGCTATCAAAAAATATTGATAAGCAAACTGCAATTTTAATCATTGAACTTTTCATAACTCATTTTTTTTAATTGTTATACATTATATTATTTATTATTGATCCGAATAGAATTTTAACATTTTAATTATAGCATCTTTACATACAGTACAGAAGTTATTATAAGAAATTGATTTCATTGTACAATCACTGGCAGGACGGTATATTTTTTTTGCAGAATAGCCTCCTCCTTCAAAAACACCTGTTTTGCCAATGTTTTCTTTAATATTGGGTGTTGGAATTGGGACCCCTGGTGTTAAAAGATTTTTCCACTTTGAATCAAAATTTACTAATGTCGTAATATTTGGTTCCCAGGGTTCAACATCAAAAGGATAAAAATCTTCAACTGCGACATCGGAAGTATAGTATTCATCGGCTAAGCCTGCAAATCCATGTCCAAATTCATGAATAAAAATATAATCCGAGTATTTATTATCACTTACACATACTGAATAATAATTATATATACCGCCTCCTCCATAAATTTCAGTGTTTACAAGAATATAAATCTGGTCATAATATGTGTTTGAAGCGTAATCTCTAACAGTTTTATTATCGTTTGACATCAGATAACGTTCAGTGCCAAAAATGTAAAACGTTGTTCCCAATGCAGTATTTTTCCAGATGTTTTCAGCTGGAATATCAGTACTGCTTTCAGAAGACACAGCTTCAACGGCTCTTATATTTATCAAATTCTGGTATTCCTTGTAAGGAGAAACATTCAATAAATATGATGCAAATCTATTACAGTCTTTGTGAAATTTTTTCATTTCATTTTTTGTATAGCCATCGGGAATAATAACAATATCAAGTTTTTTAGTTGGTGAACCGGATTCGTAAACGTTGAAAACATTGGCTTTGTGTTTACATTCTTTAACAATGAAATAATTCGATGGATCTATCACATATTCAAATTTCTTTTCCCATAAATTTTTTTTATTTCTACTAAGAAATTCGACTTTTACACTTTTTTTAGGAAATGGGAAAACAATGGTTTCTGAATAAGTACGCCAGGTATTTCGGGCTTCTTCGGTAGTTTGCCATTCAGCAAATAAAGTAGAATAACCTCTCGAATAAATTAAAACATTTGTAGCAAGGTCGTAAACATTGTATTTGAATTTTCCATAATCAAAATTGTCTATTAAATTTATTGATGGACCACCCCAAAAAGGCTCTTCTATAACTTCATCAATAGAATAAATTTCTTCATTATGGTTTCCTGTATGGAAATAATCAAGTCGCATGCTTTTATTGATAAAATAATCATCAAAAACAATTTGTGCATTCAAAACCGATGCACCAATTAATAACACCAGAAATAAAAGACCTTTTTTCATTTTTAAAAAGTTTTGAGTTAAAATATTTATTTTTGGTGAAAATAACATTTTTTTGTTTTTGATGTTGTAAAAATAAAATGGAATAAAAATTTTGAAAAGAAAAAATGAGTAACAAAAGGATGTGAATTAGTATTTATGATTATTTGGTTATTAATTAAAATTTTTAATTAGAGTTTGTCCATAATGTCCGATTTCATCGTTATTCTCAGCCTTCAAATCAGTCATGTACTTTAGTACACTCCTGATTTTCAGGCTATCGAAACCTCGAACTCGAACATTCTGAAACAAACT
>JAKIYJ010000103.1 GCA_022708585.1 Bacteroidota bacterium | reverse complement strand
AGAAAACAGGCATGCCTGTTTTCTACTTAACATTAATATTTCCATTTATAATTAATAAGCAAATAATATGCTTACTATTCACAACTCCATTGACAAGGATAGGGACAAGGGTCTCCTTGCTGGTATCCATTTTTATACATACGTAATACAGGTTCTCCATGTTCGTCTTCTTCCCAGCAATAATAAATTGCATTATAGCAAGTACGCAACTTTCCATCATCACAAATTTTCATTGCGGTTACATCAGTACCGTAACCTGGATCAGGTGGTAAAGGCCGCGGTTTTGGGTAACTATTAAAAGGTCTTGCTTCCCATCCATTATAACAAAAAGCATCGTCCACTCTTAGAAAGCATAGTGTATTGTTCGGACATTCAGGAATGTAATTTGGGTTTGGTGGGTCTGTTGGATTATCCTGAAATAATGATGCAATTTCATAAGTTAATGGAATTTCAAGTAATATTTGATTTGTAAGTGCTTCCTTGTTATTCTCATAAACTGATTGATTACAAGGTGGATAAATTATTATTTGTTTTAATGAGAACCCGTGTAGTTCGTTTTCATCAATTCCATAACAAAACTGGTAGCCAATTTTACATCCGTTAAAATAAGTATAATACCAGGGTGAGAGGTCATAACCTGGAGGGCAATATGCAGCCCTTACTTCTACATTAGCAAACACTATTGCTAAAGCCGCAAATAGAAGAATTAATTTTCTCATCTCAAGAAAATCCTTTAAATTTGTAATACATTAGTGATTTAATGTCATCCTCCGCTTTTGAAAGTCGGTAAACTAACGGCGGAGGATGTTTTTTTATAATTTATCTTGTGTTTCCGCCTAACTTTGCAAGTTTTTCTTTTAATTTAGGAAAACAAACTAAACAAAAGCCAAAATTTGCTCCATTAAGCCAAGATATTTTTTTCACAATAATTTTCTTCTAAATCCTAAAAGCAATTTAAAACTATTTTTTATAATATGCAAGCAATTTTTTTTTTTTTTTGAAAAATATATTTGTGGATATATACCTGAAGAGGAATATATTCAAACATTATTTTTAGTTGCTAAAACAGATTGGCAGTGAATTTTTAAGTATGAATAAAACAAAAGAATTGCAAAAAAGTAGATTTTTCAAGTCATACTATCAGCAAGTTGTTTGCATGACTTTACATTATGTATCAATTTTCATTTCTTTATCCCGATAGGGATTAAATATTTGTAACATACAAGCTACTTTTCTGCTGTTATCCCGTAGGGATTAAATAGTAATATTGTATATATAATCCCTAACGGGATAAGAACAGGAGTGGACTTTCTCTTGTTACAAATATATAATCCCTAACGGGATATTTTTTTAGATGGACTCCACTTAGAAAAGTGAAGTCCATCTTTTTTTGCAGATGTGCCTCAGCGGTATATCTTTTTTAATTTCTTTTGTCTTTGAACCGTGATTAATCTGATTTAATGATTACCTGATAATTTTTTTTCTTTATTAATCAAGAAATCCTTTAATCTTTCTAATCAAGGTTCTGACTTTTTTCAGTAATGCTATCAGCTTGCTGATAGTATGACTTTTTTCTTTTACTATCGCACGAGTTTCTCGGGCTTTGCAAAAGTTTTAGCGGTTACAAAAAAATTGTGAGATTCCTCACTTCGTATCGGAATGACAGCTATTTTTTTGTCATACTATCAGCTTGTTGCTCGTATGACTGAAAAACACTTGAGACAGAAGTTTTTAGTTTTTTTCTTACTTCTTTTTTAATTCATAGCTTATAAGAATTTGTCCTACCCAGCTTGTATCTTTGGCTATTGTGTCTATATGAGTAATTTGTTGTGTTTTGACTAATCCAATACCAGGTGCTAAATAGGCACTATTAGTTTCATCATTTGACCGGACATATCTAATACAATTAAAGCTACCAGCCGTAGTATTTATTAAATCGTTGATACTAAAAGTTTTAATTCCTGAAGAATCTTTAGGATTGTATTCACCAACATAAGTAGGATACTTATAAGCCAATATAGTTTTCTCGGGATTAAAATTAGCAGAATCTTTCAAATACTCAGTCCCCCAAAGACCGTCGCTTTTATTTGTAAAATAAAAATTAGGAGTATTTCCTAATTCAGCAAATGCAAACCATTCTACCCCATCAACAATTTTGCTATATGGAATATAATATTCAAAAGTACCTTTATTTTCTATGCTATCAATATTAGTACTATGATAACTAAAAATAGTATAAGTCCATTTGTTCCCAACAGCAAGAGGCCAGATTTCTTTTTTCGAATCATTTGAATCGGTACTATTATCAGAACAACTGAACATTAAAAATAAGCAAAACAAAACTATAGAAAAATTTTTCATAAATACTCCTTTTATAAAATTATATATTTTTTACCTTACTGCTTCCCAGATTTTAGAAATAGATTTTCCACGAAAAATAACTGAAAGAGAATTAAGCGACCAGGAAAAAAGAATAGGCAAATATCCGAATTTCCTGTATCTTCTTAATGACTCATATACAACTAATTCACTTGAATACTTAATTAAATATTTCTTTGAAATTCTTCGGTATAAATCGAAATCTTCTCCCGCAACAATATCAGAATTGTATCCATCAATGTCTTTAAACACCTTAGATTTTACAATTTGACATTCACCTCTACCCATACCAATTTTCATAGAATTAAGCAGGCATACGTAGCAGTTATGAATAGAAAAGAACAGTTTGTCTTTAAAAGTAATTTCATCGGGAGCAGCATAAACTTTACAGGCAATAGCAGCAGCATCACGGAACCCATTTTTATTCATTGCCCAGTTGTTAATAACCTGAAAAAAGCGTTCGGGGTCTTTGGGTTTTGTATCAGCATTAATAAAGACGAGTATATCGCCACTTGCAACTCTTGCGCCATTATTCCTGCCTCCGGCAATAGTCTGACGCTTTTTATCAGTATGGATTACAATTTTGTCAGCGTATTTTTTGGCAATATCAACAGTTTTATCAGTGCTTCCGCCATCGCTTACAATCAATTCAAAATTATATTTCTTTTTTAAGGCATTTGTATAGCAGCAGAGTGAATCTGCAATAATTTTTTCTTCCTGAAGCGCAGGAACAATCACACTAATAAATGGTTTCGATAAATTAATATTTTGTTCGATTTCTAAGCATTGGATATATTTTTCTTCAATGCTATTTGCAGTGCGTTCTTCAGTAATGTCTTCTCTTAAAGTTTTCATTTAAAATTTAATTTTTAAAATCTAATATTATTCAAGTTAATAGAAAAAGGGTAAATTAAGTAAAATTTTGTAACATCTCCAAATTCGATAGCTGGAGAAGGCAGTTTGAAATTATTTAGTGTTTGCCTGAACCAATTCCAAAAGCCGGGTCCATCTGGCAATAGCTCAACTAAATTATAATCTAAAGAAATGATAAATTTTGGATTTCCCCAGACATCGTCATAAATCTGATTTGAGCGGGTTGGGTCGCATAATATATCTGGAGTACAGGGCGAGCAAAGATTTCTTGCAGCATATCCAAAGCTGATTTCAAGCCATGGCACCCAATATTTTTTAAATTTTTCCGGTAATAAATTATAAACATTAACAGAAAGCCAAAGAGTATGTGAGCTATAATCATCAATAAACATATCAGATGGCTTACGTTTCAATTCGCCATGCCAGTTTGCAGGTATATATGTGAATTTTGGTGTGAAGTTCTGCATAAAAGGTACATAGATTTGAGAAAAATGGAAAGCAGCGCCTGCAATGTCCGCATAAAAATCACTTGGGCAAAATCCCCAGTTTGTGCCGAAACCATCAAGAATTTCTACATAAGTCGTATAGCCCAACCCAATACAAGAACCAATTATATTTGAAGTTTCATAGCTAAATCCGGATAGCATTAAACTTTCTGACATCAAATAAGCAGTAAAATAAGTTCCAAAAAAGTGCCCTGCTTTATCAGCATAAAGAGCATAGCGGCCATCTTCAACGATTTGGAAATCAGAGCGTTCTTTCCATATTGTATTGAGCTGTAAATAATGCTGAGCAATGAAAACACCAGTAACAGCACCTGCTGTTATCGCGAGTGGTATTGGTTTTATATTGGTTTCAGTTGGGGGATTATCGCCTAATATTGTATAATGTTTTGAACCTGCAAAGAATGTTTCTGTGTCTTTTGTTATTGTAGTATCTTCGCTTGCTTTCGATGAATAATTTAATATTATGCAAATAATTATAATATTTGTAATTAAATATTTATTAATTGTATTTTCTGGCATTATTTTTTCTGTTAAAATTATGTGTTTTTAATTTAAAAAACTATTTAATTACAAATTTAGTAATTAACTAACTAAAAACATAAAAAATTTATCAATTATAAAATGTTGGAAATTGGGAAACATATAAGGGAAGCAAGAGAAAAAAGAAAAATTTCTCAAAAAGATGCAAGTAGAGAAACTAATATTAATCTCTCGTATATACAAGCTATGGAGGAAGGAAGTACAACATTTTTGCCTAGAGTTTATATAAAAAATTATTATAAGATGTATGCCACGTATCTTAAAATTGATATAAATGATAGTGATTTAATGATTGAAGATACTAAAGAAAATGTAAAAGTAATTGATGATGACCTTCAAAAGCAAATTTCTCAAATAAAAAAAACAGCAGAAGTAAAAAAAAATAATCAATTCTTATCTTTTATAAATGATAGATATAAATTAATTAATCGAACAAATTTGATTAATACTGTTATTTTTATTTCAATTATTTTAGTAATAATAGTTGTTTTTTATTTTACACTTTTTTACGATAGCACAGATAAAAAGTCTATATCAACTCAAGATTTACAACAAGTAACAAACGAGAGAGCAAATCATTTGGATACAAATTCCGGTTTGATTTATACTCAAACAGGATTGATTAAATTGGAGGCACGTGCTTCCGATAGCGTCTGGATTAAAATCAATATTGACGATAAAAGAAACGAAGAAGTAATTTTATTAACAAATACTGCTCGCTCTTGGGCTGCAGAGAATTACTTTGTAATCTCTTTAAGCCGTGCTGGTGCAGTAGAATTATGGCGAGATGGATTGTTACTTCCACCTTTAGGAGGCCCCTATTCCAAAATTAATGAATTGAAAATTACAAAAGACAGTATAATAAAAAAAGCGTATATTTCTGATTCTGCCCGAAATGCGATTAGACACTCAAATATGCTTAAACAAAAGCAGGAAACTGCACCTATGTTTTTAACTCCTTCAAATATCCATAGACCAAGCTTTTTTCAAGACAAGAAAAAAGATTCAGTAAGATAGTTTGTTATTTCATTTTTCCTAAGTTCATCTCTTAATCGCCGTAAAGTAAACCATCAGATTTATACAATTTGTTTTTACTTTGTATTTTAATCTTAAAAAAATTGACTTATTTGCATATATTTGCAATTAAATATTTTGATTTTTAAAATTAAAATTATTAAAAATATGGAATTTCTTTATATTATGCTTATTAGCTATTTGCTTGGTTCGATACCATTTGCTTTTATTTTTGTAAAATTTACTGTGAAAAAGGATATTAGATATGAAGGTACTGGAAATATTGGAGCAATGAACAGCTATGATGTAACGGGGAAAAAATGGATTGGTTTTAGCGTTACAATATGCGATAGTCTG
>JAKIYJ010000102.1 GCA_022708585.1 Bacteroidota bacterium | reverse complement strand
TATGCCTTTTGCCATATTTTTCTTGTTAATCCATCCAAAATTTAAAATTTCTCCAATTTGTTCCAGATTGCCTGTCAAAAGAGCTTCTTTCATCATTATAGCCTGTTCTTTCAATTTATGCATGGCTTCTACTGATTTTTCATTTTTTTTATTTACATTCTGTACCTGTTCTTCTATAATTTTTGAAGATAAACGACTTGTTTCTGTGTAATATAAAACCAGATTGTTGGCCAGTTCATCTAAATATTTATCTTTTATACGTAATGGATTTACTATAACTTTGCCATTGCCGCTGAATTCCATATAATTAACACCTCCAAATGTTGCTGCATATTGATCTTGCCTGCCTCCGGCCATATCTAAATCAATACGTTCTATTTGATATGCGAGTTGTGCCATATCATATTCTCCTAATGGAAGTTTTAACCATTCAGCAAAAGCTCCCAGTATTGAAACAACGAGAGTTGAACTTGTTCCTAAACCGGAGCCAGCGGGCGCATCAACATAAGTTGCCATCTCAAATGATAATGGTTTATTAATGAAATCCCTTACAATTTTGTTATATACTCCTTTGTGCAAATCCAGCTCTCCATTAACAGGCAGAAATAAAGAAGAGTCAAAAATCTGTTGTTGTTGTCTGTCTAATGATTTTATTATTATTTTGTTATCATTTCGGGGTATTATGCTTGTATATGCGTACATACTGATAGTTGCATTAAGGATTGCTCCGCCAAATATATCACAGTATGGGGATACATCTGTGCCTCCTCCAGCGAGTCCTATACGCAATGGTGCTTTACTTCTTATTATCATTTTTTAATATTTGGTTTAATAAAGATTCAATTGATTCTATCATTTTTTCCCAGGAATATTTCTTTTTTTCTATTGCAATATTTTTTTTAAACTCTTCTTCTTTATTTTCGATAAAATATTTATGTATAGCTTTGGCTACTGAAGCAGGGTCAGGATTAACAACATAACCTGTTGTTCCATCCAGGACCAGTTCAGGTAGACCTCCGACCGATGTTACTATTATTGGTATTTCATAATGATAGGCGATTTGTGTAACGCCGCTTTGAGTTGCAGTTTTATAGGGTTGAACAACCAAATCAGCAGCACAAAAATAATTACTTACTTCACTGTCGGGTACAAAATTATCAGTTATAATCACTTTATCATTTAATTTTTTGTTATCAATAATTTTGTAATATTTGTTGGCATCTGAGTAAAATTCACCTGCAACAAGCAATTTAATATTCATATCTGCTAAAATATTATCAGCCAGAGCATTTAATAAAATGTCAAGACCTTTATAATCACGTATTAATCCGAAGAATAAAAGCAATTTAACATTTTTATCTATATTAAGTTTTTGTCGGGCTTCTGCTTTACTTATGGATTTACCGTAATTGTCATATAATGGATGTGGGCTATATATTTTTGGTTTTGAAGTATCAAAGAAAGTAGATAAATCTGATAAAACAGATTGGCTCATTGCAATAAAACCGTCTACGGGTTTAATAAAATATTTTGTAAAAATTTTATCAGTGGGTCTTTTTTCATGAGGTATAATATTATCAAGGATAGAAATAACTTTTGTATATTTATTTTTTTTTACTTTTCGTGCAATAGTACCGAAACAGGGTCCCATAAAGGGTAACCAGTATTTAATAATAAGGATATCAGGTTTTTCTTTTTTAATTTTATTGCCAATTTTTATCCAGTTAAATGGGTTAATAGAATTTACTGATACTGATATGTTAATATTTTCAGGTGGTTTATCTTTTGAATATTGAGTTTTGCCGGGGAATAGGAAGGCTGGATATTGCAATTTAAAAGTTTCTATTCGTGCATTATAGTCTTTTTCTGAGAATGCTCTGCATAATCTTTCATTGTATGAAGCGAGTCCTCCTCGCAAAGGATATGCAGAACCGAGTATAACGATTTTTTTTTTATTCATTGAATTGTAATATTATGAATTTACATTATCTATCTATTTTAGATTCAATCAAATATTTATTACGGTCGATAGAATTTCTTGAAATCATTTCAGCCAAAAAACCAGTAAGAAATAATTGAGTTCCTGCAATCATTGCAAGTAGACCAAGATAAAATAAAGGACGATCTGCCATTTTATATGCTTCAAAAAATATTTTTGCAATTGTGAGATAAATAGCTATTATAAATCCAAATAAAAAAGTTATTAAACCTAATGTTCCAAAAAAATGCATGGGTTTTTTAGAAAATTTTGAAGTAAAACCGACAGATAATAAATCAAGGAATCCATTAATGAATCTTTCGATTCCAAATTTAGAAGTACCATATTTTCTTGCCTGATGCGTTACAACTTTTTCACCTATTTTACAAAATCCAGCCCATTTAGCAATAACAGGGATATATCTATGCATTTCACCATAAATTTCAATATTCTTAATAACATCATTTTTATATGCTTTTAATCCACAATTGAAGTCGTGCAATTTTATTCCAGACATTTTTCTTGTTGTCCAGTTAAATAATTTAGTAGGAATAGTTTTTGAAAGTGGGTCATAACGTTTCTTTTTCCAGCCTGAAACAAGATCATATCCTTCTTTTTTAATCATATTGTATAAGGCAGGAATTTCATCGGGGCTATCTTGTAAATCGGCATCCATAGTGATAACTACTTCTCCTTTTGATATGTTAAAACCCACATTCAAAGCTGCGGACTTTCCATAATTTTTTTTAAATTTTACAGCACGAATTGAAGGATAATATTTAGATAATTCAACAATTTTTTCCCACGAGCCGTCATTACTGCCATCATCTATTAAAATAATTTCATAAGTTAATTCCATTTGAGAAATTACCTTATGAATCCATTGTACTAATTCTGGGAGTGATTCAACTTCATTATATACTGGAATTATTATTGAAATATTCATTTTTATAATGTTTAAATTTTGCGTCAAAGGAATTGTCATTTTTTCTTATAAAAGCGGAAGCAATTAATGAAAAAAATATAGAAGTTAAAACTAAATTGATAAACTTTGTTAAGGAAAAAAGAAAAGGAGTATATATTATTTTCATTGCATTTTTTATGTCTCTAATCTGATTATTGTTAATATCGGATTCATCAAGCAGTTTATTAATATCAATATCGTAATTTCCAATTAAATCATTGATTTCCGGATTTTTTATCAAGTTTTCTATTGCTTGTTTCTGTATTACATCTAAAAAAACTGTATCATAAAATTTTAAAAACAAAAATAATAAGACAGTATAAAGCAGTATGCCCGAAGTACTTGTAATAATTGTAATAACTGATGCTTTACCATACGAGATAAATCCATAAAGGTATTTGTTTCTGTAATTTACAGCGGCTAAAATTATAATAACCAGGATTGCAATATAGTTTAAATAATTTATAAATCTAATTTCATTGTGTGTTATATAATTAACAATATGGATGACAAACAGAATAAATGCCAATACAATTCCATATTTTAATGAATAATTTAAAACCGACTCCGACTTGTTAATGTTATTTTTCATTTCAATTTTGATGATTACAAGTTACATAACAATTATTTTAGGATTAACTTATTAACTTGAAGAATAATTAAATATTTTAAAAAATTTGTTTAAAGAATATAAAATAACTATTTTTGCAGCGGGTAAGTCTTATACGACCAGCTCCCACTGAATCCTCCAGGTCCGGAAGGAAGCAAAGGTAAGTGGTTGATGCGGTGCGATATAGAGGCTTACCCTTTTTTATTTCTTTTTTTTAATGTATTTTATTAAATAAAACTTTCAATATTGCCCTTCCCCTGTCTTATTATTTTAATTTCATCACCAGTACAGTCAAGAACAGTAGAAGCCTGATTGTCGCCATAGCCTCCATCAATAACTATATCAACAAAATTTTTATATTTTTCGTATATGAGTTCAGGATCTGTTATATATTCAACAATATTGTCATCATTGCGAACTGATGTTGACAGAATGGGATTATTTAATTTCAGGACAATTTCTCTTGCAATGTTATTGTCAGGAACTCTTATTCCTACTGTTTTTTTTGAACTTTGAAATAATTTGGGGACTTTGTTATTTGCATTAAGAATAAAAGTATAGGGTCCAGGCATAACTTTTTTCATTAATTTGTAAATATTATTTGGAATCGGTTTGGTAAATTCGCTAAGATTACTTAAGTCATAGCATATAAACGAAAAATGTGCTTTGGAAAGTTTTATTCCTTTAATTTGTGCTACTCTTTCAATAGCCTTTGTTTTGTATATATTGCAACCAATTCCATAAACTGTATCGGTTGGGAAAATAATAACTCCACCATCATTTAAACATTCTACAACTGTATTAATGTGTTTTGGTGAAGGATTTTCAGGATAAATTTTTAATAATAAACTCATTATAAGAAAATTTACAGTTAATTCAGAAAGTTTACAGTTAATAGAAAAATATTATATGAATCCACTCCTAAAAGTCTATAAATCAAATACCAATTAAATTTATCTATATTTTTAATAAATTTATCTATGAAATTAATGAATTTATTTTATCTATTTAAAATAAGAACAATTTTTCAGAATGGGTTCAACTTTAAAATTCAAAATTAAAAATTATTTATATATACATTTAATTCAATGTATTAAATAGAGTTTGTCCATAATGTCCGATTTCATCGTTATTCTCAGCCTTCAAATCAGTTATGTACTTTAGTACACTCCCGATTTTCAGGCTATCGAAACCTCGAACTCGAACTCGAACATTCTGAAACAAACTCTTGACTTTATGGACAGGCACTAAACATATTTTAAGGTTATCATTTAAGCAAAAGAGAAAATTAATAAATTATTTCAAGTACTCTGTTGCCTTTTGCAAAGATATTCTTTCTCCATTTAAAAACGCTACAACAAAAGCATCTGTTATTCCAGAATTTATAATATTTGCTCTCAATGTTTTCGCTTCTTCCAGATTATTGAAAGCCCCTACCACATAACATATCAAATTTGAATTATTAATATAATATTCTATATTATCAGTTTTAGCAATATTTTTAAAATATTGTAATACTTTTTCATCTACTTCTTTTTTATATGCTCCTATCTGGACTTTAAATTCTACTTTTCCCTTTTCTGTTTCCAATAATTTAATGTTTTCTCTGTTTAATGTCAGCCCTTGTTTTTCTACTTCTCCTGTTTTAATTAATGGTTTTGCAATTGCCATAGTTATATTTTCTTCTTCCAGTCTGGCGGCTTCCTGTATATTAATTCTATTCCCATTGTAATAAGCGACAATAAAGGCATCGGGGACAAAAGCAATAATATTGTTAACTCTGTCTCTTTGAGCATCCTGCCTGTTGGTATAAATTCCTGCTAAATAACGGTAATTTCCATTACTCATTCTTTCATAATACAGTGGATTAAAATTAAACAATCTTTCTCTGGTTCTTGGACTACTGAATACCCCTACCTGAACAGTGTAAAACAACCCTTTTATTTCTGATATATGAGATATATCAACAAATGAATAGGCTTCTTTTACCTGTTCTGTCTTACTTTCAAATTGATTTTTCTTTTCTATACTTTCTATTTTGGTTTTTACTTTTGATGACATATTATCAGCACCTGAATTTTTGATAATTTCATTATTATTTTCAATAGTTTCAGCTTCTGCTAATAATTTCACATCATCGAAAGCAATATCAAG
>JAKIYJ010000101.1 GCA_022708585.1 Bacteroidota bacterium | reverse complement strand
CCTGCCAATCCATATTGCCATTTTTTAAATCTTATTGCAATATAAATAAATATGCTTAATAAAGCAATAGCAACAGCAATTATAGCAGACATTTTAACATCATCTGCAATAGTAGGCCCAACTTTTTGAGTACTCATTATACCAAGGTACTTATTTTCACCGGTAGATGTTGTGAAAACTGTATAATCAATATCTTTTTTAAAGAAAGGTTTTAAACTTTCAAATAATTTAACATTAATCAAAGAATCAACTTCTTCACTTATTTCATCTATTTTGTATTTAGTTGTAATTTTTACTTGATTTGAAGGTCCGAAAGTTTTCACTTCAGGAGTTTCGCCAAATGTTTTGAGCAGTGAATTTCTAATATCTACTGTATTGACATCTTGATCAAAGCGTACTACATAGGTTCTGCCTCCTGAAAAATCAACACCATACTGGACTCCCTGAGTAAATAATGATATTATTCCTATCAGAATAACTGTAAGAGAAGCAATATAGAATATTTTTCTAACACCAATAAAATCAAAATGCAGTTTAGAAAAAGCATTTAAGGTTAACTTACTGCCAAAATTGATGGATTTATTCCTGTCGAGCAACCAGATGAAAATAATTCTTGAAATAAATATTGCACTGAATAATGATGTGAGAATACCTATAATAAGAGTGGTAGCAAATCCCTGCACAGGTCCAGAACCAAAAATATATAAGACAACCCCAGTTAATATTGTAGTTACATTACCATCAATAATTGCAGAATAAGCGTTTCTGTATCCATCAGCAATTGCCAGCCTAATACCTTTTCCGGCTCTTATTTCTTCACGTATACGCTCATAAATAATAACATTGGCATCAACTGCCATACCCATTGTTAATACTATACCTGCAATACCCGGCAATGTTAAGACGGCACCCAGAGATGCCATAACACCTATAAGGAAAAATATATTGGTTAAAAGTGCTATATCGGCTACTAATCCTGATTTTCTGTAGTATAAAAACATATATATCATTACAAGCGAAAAAGCCAGAATAAATGATTTGAATCCTTTATTAATAGCTTCTTTCCCAAGCGAGGGACCAACAACCGCTTCTTCAACAATTCTTGCAGGGGCAGGCATCTTTCCAACTTTAAGAATGTTTGCAAGGTCTTTTGCTTCTTCAAGTGTAAAATTACCTGTAATAGAAGAACGTCCATTTGGTATCTCACTCTGTACAACAGGATATGAATAAACATAATTGTCAAGTACAATAGCTATTGATTTGCCAATGTTGTTTTTGGTAAGATTCTTCCATATATTGGCACCAGATGAGTTCATAACCATTGTTATTTCGTTTTTCCCATCCTGCGAAAAGTCTTGACGGGCATCAGTAACCTTATCACCTGTTAATGGAGCTTTACCATCGCTTGGAACCCTAATGGCTATAAGTTGTAAAACTGATTTGTTCTTTTCCTGTGGTTTTACTGTCCATAGAAGTTTTAAATCTCTCGGAAAAATACCCTCACTGAAAGCATATTTTAACATTCGGTTTACCTTAGCTGTATCTTTAATGGCAGCATTACCAACAACAGGACCTTCCCCCAGAAAATATTTACCACTTTCATCCTGATAAATATTTGGACTTAATAATGCAAATAATGGATTTTTCTTTGCATATTCTTCAAAAGATTTTTCTTTATCAACAACAGAATCATTTGTAGAAGTAATGGTATCTTCATTGGTCAAGGCTTGTGCTGTATTTTTGTTATTTAAAGAATCTGTTTTAGTTATTGAAGAACTGTCAGAACGTTTAGAAATATCAGACATTAAGGCAATACGTTTGTTTGCTTCTTCAAGAAAATTATATATTTCCTTATTGTCATAAGTTGTCCAAAATTCAAGTTTGGCAGTACCTTGTAACAATTTACGCACTCTTTCAGGATCCTTGATACCAGGAAGCTCAACAAGGATTCTTCCTGTAGCAGGAATTTTTTGAATATTAGGTTGTGCAACTCCAAACTTGTCTATTCTTTTCCTTATAATCTCAAAGGTTCTGTCTATAGCACTGTTGGCTTCTTCTCTAATAACTTTGAGAACCTCTTCATCAGTAAATTTGGGATTAATCCTGTCTTTTAAATCAGAAGTACTAAAAAAGGCAGCCAGCCTTGCATTCGGATCAATTTTTTTAAGTTCTTCATAAAAAAGAGTTATAAAATCGGTTTGACTGTTTTTTTGGCGTTGAACCGCTGCATTAATAGCTTTATTGAAAGTAGAATCAGTAGAATTACCCGACATTGAGCGGATAAGGTCAGCAATAGATACTTCAAGGATAACATTCATACCACCTCTTAAATCAAGCCCCAGATTAAGTTCTCTTTCTTTACATTCTTTATAGGTATATTTTCTTACAAGAATATTATATACGACCTCATCAGCCATTGAATCCAGATAATATCGTTCGCGTGACTTGCTTATGGAATCCAGATAATAACGTTCAAGAATAGGATTCCCTCCCGCCATCTGTTGTGCTAATTCTAATGTTGCTTTATCGTTGGCATAGGTTTTAGCCTTTTTTTCAACATTATATGTGAAAAAAGTAAATGATAAAGAATATAAGCATACAATTGCAAAAACTATTGCAAAAAATTTTATCGCTCCTTTATTCTGCATATTAACAAAGTTTTACTGTATTCTGAATATTTTTATAATTAAGTTTGCAAAGATAGAATAACATTTGTAATTTATCAATTTATTGGTGAATCATTTTTAAAAAAAATAACAAATAAAATAATAGAAAGATGAAACATAATTGTTATCTTTGACAACTGCACCTTATATAATATATTTATAAAATGATTTTAAAACAAAAATTTACCACTTTTATATTTTTAAAAATATTTTTCTTATTTTTTTCTTCATTAATAATAAATGCTCAAACTACTTATCATGACTTTGGCTTTCAAAAAAAATTTGATATAGTTGTTTATGATACTTCTAATAATATTCTGCAAAGAGCATGGGAAGGAGGATTAAATTCTGTTCAATTTGGTAATATTGACCTTAACCTTGATGGAATTGAAGACCTGGTGATTTTTGATAATTTCCTAAAATTCATGATTGGGTTATTTTTAAAGATTATAATAATGATGGTAAAGCCGATATTTTTACATACTCTTATGGAGGAATTGCAATTTATAAAAACACTTCAACTTTATCCAGTGGACTTTCATTTGAACTGATGACACCTATGTTGTTATCGTACCAGTACAATGGTTATGTCAATCTCTTTGTTACAACAGTTGATTATCCTGCTATTGAAGATATTGATGGAGATGGAGACCTTGACATTTTATGTTTTTTTGGACTTGGTACTTTTCTTGAACATCATCTTAATCAATCAATAGAAAAATATGGTGTGCCTGATAGTCTCGACTTTAAAAGAGTTAATCAATGCTGGGGCAATTTTGCCGAAAGTGAAAACAATAATAAAATTAAACTGAATGTACCTTGCCCATGGAAATGTTACGATACTGTGAAGGATACTGATAATTCCAAAGCCCCTAAACATACTGGTTCTACAATGTTATCAATTGATTTGAATAATGATGGCGTTTATGATTTGTTGCTTGGTGATGTTGATTTTAGCAATATTATTGCATTGTATAATGGAGGCACAAAAGATTCATCCAATATTACTGCACTTGATACCGCTTTTCCCTCTTATAATAAACCAATTGATTTGTTTTCTTTTCCTTCAACTGCTTATATTGATATGGATAATGATGGAATTAAAGACCTGATAGTTTCGCCTTTCGATCCTAATCCTTTATTGAATGAAAGTTTTAAAAGTGTTTGGTTTTACAAAAATATTGGAAGTAACACTTGCCCTGTTTTTAATCTTCTTACCGAAGGATTGTTTCAGGAAGATATGATTGAAACAGGTACCGGCGCATATCCTGTTTTGTATGATATTGATGGTGACGGTCTCATTGATTTATTTGTTGCTAACTATGGTTATCGTGATAGTACTTATTGGGATGAATGGGGCTTTATACATTCTACGTTTATTTCAAAAATATCTTATTTTAAAAATACAGGAAACATGCATAATCCTGAATTTACCCTTGTAACAAATGATTTTGCTGAACTTTCATCTTTAAAAACTACAGCTTTGTATCCAGCTTTTGGCGATATGGATAATGATGGTGATATTGACATGATAATAGGCTGCGAAGGTGGTGGCTTCAAATTTTATAAAAATATCGCTGACGCAGGAAATGAACCGTTAATGATTGCTGAACATTTACCCTCACTCGATACTGTGATAATCGGTAAATTCAGTACACCTCAACTTATTGATCTGGATCAGGATGGATTAATTGATCTGGTATCAGGAGAAAAAAATGGGAATTTGAATTTCTTTAAAAATACAGGCAATTTGCAAAATCCTGTTTTTGAAAAGATAACCGACAGTCTGGGTAAAGTTAATGTAACTGATTACAACCTGTCGTATTCTGGTTACAGTACACCCTGTTTTTTTAAAGATACCTTAGGAAATTTTAAATTGTTTTGCGGTTCAGAGCAAGGATATATTTTGTATTATGATAATATCAATAACAATATAAATGGTAATTTTAATTTAAGAGAGTCTATGCTGAATTATTATGATGAAGGAGCAAGAACGGGTGTTGCAGTGGCAGACCTGGATAATGATGGATATATGGATATGATAATTGGTAATTTAGCCGGCGGGGTAAGTTATTATAAAGGCGATACACCTTCACAAACACATATTACAGAAATATCAAATATTATTTCAGATAAAATAATTCTATATCCCAATCCCACTAACAACAATATTACAATAGATATAACGAGTATAAATTTGAATTCTGATTATTCCATCGAAATTTATAACAGTACAGGTTTACTAATTAATAAAATCGATAATTATAAAACACAAAACAAAATTACGCTAAATATTTCAAATTTGGCTAATGGCATATATTTTTGTAGAATTATTGATAATTCATTATATAAGGTTAAAACAATTAAATTTGTAGTTAAACATTAATTATATACCACTTAACAACTTAAACATTTTATATGTTTTTGCGATTTTGTATAATAAAAAATAATTAAAAAGGTAACCTTTCTCAGAAAATATCTGAAAAGATTACCTTAAATAAAATTAACCAATAAAAAATAAATCTAAATCGAATTTTAAGAAAAAATCAACATCTTATTTTTTCTTAATTTCTTCATTTACTGCCTGGTCAATAATGGCACGGAGTTTAAGCAGATCTTCAAGATCAAAGTAATCAGTAGAATTCCATTTGTCATCTTTTTTGTAAATTTTTTCAACTTTATAAGTAGTTGTTGTAAATTCACCCTGTTTACCTTGCTGTTTATTTTCCCAAACACTTATTTTTGCTCCGCCTAATAAATAAGTTGCTTTAGGTTTTTCTCCTTCTTTTTTTTCTTGTGAATAACCTGCAAAAGCCAGACAAGTGATTAATAATGCCGAAACGATTAACTTTTTCATAGTTTTATTTTTTTAATTAATAATTAAATTTTATGTTTATTTTTATAATAAACATTGCAAAGATAAAATTAATTATTGAATAATCAATTTTTTATTTTTTTGAATCAGGCATTTATTTAATCAACATTTATGTGTGCAGTGGAACCAAATAAAATATTTTTTGCAATGTTTTCGTATTTTAGTGATTTAGTAGAAT
>JAKIYJ010000100.1 GCA_022708585.1 Bacteroidota bacterium | reverse complement strand
AATAAATTTCTGAATTTTGAATATTTCTTTACATAAATAAGTTAATCCAAAATCAATTACAAGTCCACTGAACCCTACAAAACTGAATTTGATGAATTTCCAGAAAATATCATCTATAATTATAACATACATTACATTATTTTATGTAATAAATCATCCATAGCTTGTTCCAGTAAATCGTGTCTGTCAGGGAAATTAATACATTTATATACCGAAAGTGCTTCTTTTGCCCTGTTAAGACTGAACTTGTCCTGTGATATTGAATAAAAATATCCTGAACTCTTCATCCTGCCTGCAAGATATTCCTGTTCTGTTTGTCCAGGAGTTGGCACTAATATTACATTTTTATTTTTGTCAAGTACCGTTAAGTCCATTATTGTTGAATATCCCGCACGGCAAACTACTATATTACTTTTCTTTATGTAATATGCCATCTTATCAGTAGGCAGATGATTAACACAGGTAACATTATCTTTAACAAATTCTTTATTATTGCTGCCTGGCAATCCTCTTACAATAATACTTCTGCTTCCATCTTTAAGAAATTGCCGGATCAATATTTTTTCAAATATGGTTCTTTGTGGTTCTGGGCCTGATACTATGCCCATTAAGTTATATGGTTCAATATCATCATATTTTTCATTAGTATTTTTATTAAATCTGGAAATTGGGCCAATATATTTAGCTTTAGAAGGGAAAGGATTAAAATGAGAAAGTTTACCTGAGAAGTTCAAAGGACCACCCAGGTCGGGTACCCAGCAACAAGAAAATTTGTTTAATGCTTTTGTAATAAATTTATTTACAAAAGGCTCTGCCCAGCGAAATCCGGAAAATGAAAGAACTCTTAACTGATGTGTAATCAATACTGTTGGTACTTCATTACTCCATAAACCATATCTATTATCGGATATAACCGCATCTATTTCCTTTTCCTTAATGATTCTTTCTATCAATTTGTGCTCTTTCATATTATTATGGATAAAAGAAGGTAAAATCTTAATTATTGCTCCCGCCATAAAAGTACCAGATGAATAAACAACTTTATAACCCGGCAGTTTTATCCATTCCAGTTCCGGAAATTCTTTTCTTAACAAAGATAGAGGTTCATTATCAGCAGCAATTACTACATCATATCCTTTAAACACTAAATCCTTGATAATAGGGATTACCCTTGTTGCATGGCCTAAGCCCCAATCCAGCGGGCAAACTAATACCCTTTTATTCTTCAACATTATAAAAAACAGTCTTTATATAATAATATCAGCATTTATACCCATATAAACAAATATCAACATAAAATCTTTTTATCTATAAAAATGTTTATAATTAAATTTATCTATGAAATTAATGGCTCTATTCAATAAAGATGTTGCAATAAAAACAGTTAAAATCATAATTATCAAATTTTTAATATACTGTTATATTTGACTATTATAACATAAATGCCATAATGTGTTTTTAAATCCGCCTTGGAAATGATTTGTTATAAAACAAGCAAGCAGGGTTGGGCAAGAAGGGTTTACTTGTTTGAGCGAACGAAGTGAGCGAGTTTGTAAACCCTAAAAGGTGGTTGCGTAGTTTTATCAAATCATTTCCGCAGCGGTGATTTTTCTTTTCGCACTTTTCTTTGTATGGTAGACAAAGAAAAGTGCATAAAATTTTTGATAAAATAATCAATTTAGTAGATAAATTAATTAAAAATATAGATAAAATTAATTAGAATAAAATTAACTATTTACAATAATGAAATTTATACAAACCTTTAAAACACTTTGCAATCTCTCGTCCTCGTTACAAACGAGGACGAGAAGGTTTTTTAACAACATTATTTTAAAATAGAGCCATTAAAATTTAATTTATATATTTTTCGGAGTGGGTTCAATAATGAAATTCGGCTTATATTTTATCTAAATATATCAGTTTTTTTAATAAAAATAAATAATAAAATCCCAGCAATGAGAGCGGTCAATAACCAATAAAAAGCCGATAACCATTCAAGGAAGATGATTTTTCCTATTCCAAATAATATTGAATAAGTCATAATTACAGCAGTAATCCAGCAAATTGAAAGTGATAATAATGAAATTTTTTTGCACTGTATTTGGGTTTTCTTTTGTATATATCTCCATGCGCCACCTGGTTTCACCCTTTTATAAAAATCTATAAGTACTTTTTCTTCAGTTGGTTTTGTTAAAAATGTAACTGTTAGCCACGAAATTGTTGTTACACCAACAGTAAAAAAATATCCACCTTTGTTAACAGTAAAGGGTTCACCAAAATAAGGTTCAAGATAAAAATGAGCAATAGCGTAAGCAATAAAAGGCACAACAGTAGCGGTAATTTCACTCCACGCATTAATTCGCCACCAATACCATCTAAGTATCAATACCAATCCTAAACCGGCACCACATTCAAGAATGAAATTCCAGACTCCTGAAATTGTAGTTATTCTTGATGTAATAAACATCGATATAAGCATAATAAACAATGTGAACAATCTACTCCAACGCACATAATCTTTTTGTGCCTTTTCTTTGTTTTCGTATTTAATTTCTTGCTTTATAAATCTTTTAAAAAAATCATTCACAAGATAACTTGCGCCCCAGTTAAGTTGCGTAGATATGGTACTCATATATGCAGCCAGAAAAACCACAAGCATAAGTCCTCTTAAACCAGGAGGTAGATAATCTCTCATAACCAGAACATATCCTATTTTTTTCTGGTCGGCTGCAAGTTCTGGATATAAAACCATAGCGGCAAGAGCAACAATTATCCAGGGCCAGGGACGGAGAGCATAATGGGCAATTTGAAAAAACAAGGTAGCCCATACCGAGTGTTTTTCATCACGGCAGCTCATCATTCGTTGAGCTATATACCCTCCTCCCCCAGGTTCTGCACCAGGATACCAGCTTGCCCACCACTGTACTCCTATAAACGATAAAAATGCTCCAATGGAAATGCTTAATACACCTACCGCCTGTTTAAATCCTCCATGAGTAACAACAGGAAAAATATCTAACGACCGGTCGGGAAGTTTTTCTTTTAAACCCGCCATTCCACCTATTTCAGGGGAAGAGACAACAATTACAGCCAGAATTATACATCCTGTCATCGCAATAACAAACTGAATTGCATCCGTAATTGCTACACCCCACAGTCCACTTATTCCTGAATACACCATAGTAATAAGCATTGCAATCATCACATACCAGAATGCCTGACTTTCTGGTATGTGAAAGAAAACACTGAAAATAGTAATCAATGCTATATTTACCCAACCTATTATAATGCAATTCATAAACAGTCCCAGATAAAAAGCCTTAAACCCTCTAAGAAATGCAGCCGGTTTACCAGAATATCTTATTTCAATAAGTTCAGGTTCTGTAAGTATATTGGCATTTCGCCATAGACGTGCAAAGAAAAATACTGTCAACATACCGCCTATCAGCATACTCCACCATAACCAGTTGCCCGAAATTCCATTTTGAGCTACAAGTTCGGTAATTGCAAGAGGAGTATCAGCAGCAAAAGTTGTTGCAACCATACTTAAACCTGCAATATACCAAGGCAATTTACGCCCTGACAGGAAAAAATCGGTAAGACTTTTATCTGCTCGCCCTTTTAGTTTTATTCCAATCAATAATGCGAGCAAAAAATACAGTATAATAATTATCCAATCAATGTAATTTAGTATCATAGACTTTATGGGATATGTTATTCAGGGATAAAAGAAACAGCAACAGATTTAAATGAAAACCATACTTCCTTGCCTTCATATAATTGTAAACGCAAAGCGGATTCATGTGTAATCAAAGCAGCCCATTTACAACCATTATCAATAATAATTTCTAAACCTGGAACAGTATTTAAAATTTCAATTATTTTTCCTTTCAACTGATTATTGCTGCTAAATTCATAATACTCATTAGCTATAACTATATCCTCGCTTCTAACAATAATCCATCCTTTACCTGTTTTATATTCAGTAGGTGCCAGTTTTATTTTAATATTATTGGAAATTGTAGCTATTGCTGTGTTGTTTGTATCATCTACAATTATTGTAGCAGGAAAAAAATTTTTAATTCCTGTAAGTTTAGCTATGAAACTGGACTTTGGTTTTAAAAAAATATCCTGAGGTGTTCCGCAATGCTCAATTATACCATTATTAATAATTGCAATTTTGTTTGCAAGAGTTACAGCATCTTCATAGTCATGTGTAACATGAATTATTGTTTGTCCTGCTTTATTTAATTTTCTCAATAAAGTTCTTATGTCTGACTTCAACATTACATCCAGTGAGGCAAGAGGTTCATCAAGCAGCAATAAATGTGGTTTTAAAGTCAAAACACGAGCAAGTGCTACTCTTTGTTTTTCACCGGCCGACAGAGAGTTCACATTTCTTTTCAATAGTGGAACAATTTCTAATTGTTCAGCAAGTTTATAAATAATATTTTTCTTTTTATCATGTTTTATCTTTTGGGTATTTAATGGATAAGCAATATTTTCATAAACATTAAAGTGAGGGAAAAGAGCATGATTTTGAAAAACTATACCAATCTTTCTTTTCTGAATACTTTCTCTGGTAATATCAAGTCCATTGAGAAAAATTTTACCACTATCGGGCTTTTGTAGACCTGCTATTATTTCAAGGGTCAAGCTTTTACCGGCACCTGAAGGTCCAAGCAAAACGAAATAGTCATCTTTACCAACTTCAATTTCAATATCTTTTAACTGAAATTTACCTAATGATTTAGATATTTTTTCAACGTTCAACATTTTCTTTTTTATTAGTAATAATTCGTAGAATTATAAAGACTATAAGAGTAACAATCATAAAGATAGCGGCAACAGGTTGAGCATATTTAAGTCCAAAAGCTCCAAATTTTTCATATATTAGAATTGGAGTAATCATAGGGTGGTAAGCAATAATGACAACTGCACCGAATTCACTCATACCTCTTGCGAACATCATAATCAAACCTGATAAAATACCACGCCAGGCGAGTGGAAGTGATATTGTAAAGAAAACCCTTAATGGAGAAGCACCTAAAGTTAAAGCGGCTTTTTCAAGTTTTACGGGTACTGCTGCAAATGATTCTTTTGCAGCAGTTATTAAAAAAGGCACACTGACAAAAGCCATTGCAAGTACAATACCTTCTGGATTTCCAATAAAGTCGAACCCAAGTTGATTAAGAAATTTTCCACTTTTACTGTTGCCTGCAACTATCCCTAACAATGCAATTCCAGCAGCAGTGTGAGGTATAACAATTGGCAAATTAATAATACCCATTATCAATGAATGGCCCCAGAAATTTTTTCGAGCAAGTAAATAGGATAAAGGTATAGCCAGAAATGCCGATAAGACAGTTGCCGCCATTGCTGCCCATAATGTTAATCCTATACTTTTAACTGTTTCTTCATCGTTAATAGTACTAATAAGGCTATCTGGTGAAGAAGACAGAAATAAACCAACAAGAGGTGCAATAATGAATAGCAAAATCAAGCCACCTAAAAATGCAAATACAAGATTTAAACTCTGAAAACTCCGCATATACAATTCTTTATTGTCCGTTTTTTCTCATAATTTTTTGTCCTTCCGTACTTAATACATAATTTAAGAATAATTTTGCTGCTTCTATGTTTTCACAAGTTTTAGGAATAGTAATACCATAAACCATAGCTGTTCCATATTCTCTGACCGTTTCATTCGGCTTATTGCCCCGAGTTTCCACATAAACGCCTGAATAGAAATCATTAAAGTCTTTATTTCCCAAATTAATCTCATCAGGCAATTCAATATATTTTAATTTGTGCTGTAT
>JAKIYJ010000099.1 GCA_022708585.1 Bacteroidota bacterium | reverse complement strand
AGTATAGGAATATTTAATTATGAAATTAATTCCTTTATGCGAACCAGTAATTTCGGGAAACGAGTGGAAGTACGTAAAGGAATGTTTAGATACTGGCTGGGTTTCATCAACCGGCAAGTATGTTGATCTTTTTGAACAAAAAATTTGCGAACTTACAGGTTCCAAATATGCTGTTGCCTGCATAAATGGTACCTCGGCCTTACATATTTCAATGATAGTTTCAGGTGTTGAGGAAGGGGATGAAGTATTGGTTCCGACCTTAACTTTTATTGCTCCAGTAAACGCTATAAGGTATGTAGGCGCATTTCCCGTTTTTATGGATTGTGAAAAAATGTTTTTTAATTTGGATATAGAAAAACTTGCGAGCTTTTGCAAGGACGAATGCAAATTTGATGGAGAAATATTAATTAACAAGAAAAGTGGAAGGAAAATAAAAGCTATAATTCCCGTACATATTTTTGGCAATCCCTGCAATATGAATGATCTTATGATTATTGCTTCAAAATATAATTTAAAAATTATTGAAGACGCTACTGAAAGTCTTGGTTCAAAATACTTTGAAAAATACACTGGCACTATGGGAGATTTAGGGTGTTTCAGTTTTAATGGAAATAAAATTATTACAACCGGAGGTGGCGGAATGGTTGTAACAAATAATAAATAGTATGCAGAAAAGGTAAAATATTTAAGTACTCAGGCAAAAGAAGATAGTATATTTTATGAACATAATGATATTGGATATAATTACAGAATGTCAAATGTTACTGCAGCAATTGGCTGTGGACAACTTGAGCTTCTTGATAAATATATTATAGCAAAAAGAAAAAATTCGGAATTGTATAATGAGCAACTAAAGGACATAAATGGAATTGAGTTTATTTCATATGAACCCGAAGGATGTTATTCAAACAAGTGGTTTTATACCATTTATATTGATAAAGAAGAGTACGGGTTAACCAGAGATGAACTTATAGAAAAATTGATTAGCCAAAACATACAGGTAAGACCAGTATGGAAATTGAATCACCAGCAAATGAAATATACTGGGTACCAATCTTACAAAATTGAAAATGCTTATGAAATTTATGATAGTGCAATAAATATCCCATGCTCTGTTAATTTAAAAAGCCACGATATTGAATACATTAGTGAAATAATCAGACAAAAATGAAAGAGAATATTTTAATAATCGGCGGTGGTGGTCATGCTAAGGTTATAATATCCATCCTAAAAAGGAATGATGCTTACAACATTATTGGATATACGGATAAAATTAATAAAGGCACTTTGCTTGGAATAAAATATTTAGGTACCGATACGGTTCTCTCAAAATTTTATAAAGAAAATATTTGCAGGAAAGCTATTTTAGGTGTTGGACAAGTATTAAACAATAACTTTAGACAAAAGGTTATTAAAAATATACTTGAAATTGGATTTAACTTTCCAGCAATTATTTCTAATACTGCTATTGTAAATGAAGATGTGGAAATTGGCAATGGAACTGTTGTTTTTGATGGAGCAATTATTAACACAGGTACAAAAATAGGAAAGTATTCAATTATAAATACTGGGGCTATAATTGAGCATGATTGCCAAATTTCAGACTTTACACATATTGCTCCAGGGGCTGTATTAAGTGGAGGAGTAAAGGTAAAAAAAAATACAATGATTGGAGCCGGAGCAACCGTTATCCAAAACATTAAAATTGGTGGAAATATTATTATTGGAGCCGGAGCAGTTGTTATAAAGGATTGTAATAAGAAAGGAATTTATGCAGGTGTACCTTCAGTAAAAATAGATAAGAAATAAGGTAAATGAAAACACTATTATTAAGTATTATTTATCCGGGAATTAAAGATTTTTTAGATGACTATTTCGCTTCGGTGATTAATCAAACCTGCAAGGAATTTGAAATTTTGATAATTGAGGACGGAATTTCTCTCCCAAAAATTTATAATTTTGATAATATCATAATAAAAAAGAATCCAAACAAACTTACTCCAGCTGAAATAAGATATTTTGCGATAAAATTTGCTGAAGAAAATAATTTTGATATAATCATTTTTACTGATGCTGACGATTATTTTTCAAATAATAGAGTGGAACTTACTATTGAAGTATTAAAAAATGCTGATATCTGCGTGAATGATTTAATACCTTTTTCAGAAAACATCTGTAATATTGAAGAAAAAGCAGCATTTGAAATTCCTTCTAAAATTGATTTGCCGGAAATTTTAAATACAAACTATTTCGGATTAACCAATACTTCTGTTAAAGTAAAATCATTCCCTGAATATTTTTATATTCCTTCAGAAATTGTTGCTGTTGATTGGTGGATATTTACTCTACTAATACTTAACAAAAGGCAATTTAGTACTGAAAAAAAAATAAAAACATACTACAGACAACATAAAAATAATATCGTTGGATATAGTAAATTGTTGACAGAAGAAAAAGCCCGGATGGGTATTAACATTAAGAAAACTCATTATGAAAATCTTTTAGCATATTGTAATAATTCAGGAATTATTGAGTTTAATCTTTTAATTGAAAAATTATTATCTGATTTAAAAGAATTGGAAATTCTGGTCGAGAATGAAAAATTCCTTAAAGAATATATATCCGTTATTAACATAAATATTGAGAATATTAAAACCGGTTGGTGGAGTGAAATTCTACCATTGAATGAATGGAATATTTTCAAGCAGCAAATAATAATGGACGGTTCGGAGGCCGGTTTAGGATGAGAATTTTATTTATTGGAACAGTTATTTTTTCAAAAGCTGCATTGGAAAAATTGATTTCGATGAAAGTAAATATTGCCGGATTGATCTGTAAAAAGGAATCAGGATATAATGCTGATTTTTCTGATCTGAGAATTATTGCTGAGCATAATAATATAGATTATTTTTATTCTGAAGATATTAATTCGCAGGAAAGTCTGAATTTTATAAAAAAAACTAATCCGGATATAATCTTCTGTTTTGGGTGGTCACAACTATTAAAGAAAGAGATTCTTTCAATTCCAGCAAAGGGAGTTGTCGGGTTTCATCCTGCAAAACTGCCTTTGAATCGTGGAAGGCACCCTATTATTTGGGCTTTATTTCTTGACTTGAAGAAAACTGCATCAACATTTTTCTTTATGGATGAAAAAGCTGACACAGGACCGATTTTATCACAATCTGAAGTTTTAATTAATGAAGAAGATGATGCATTATGCCTTTACAATAGAATTGTTGAAACTGCATTATTGCAGATTGAAGAGTTTCTACCAAAGCTTAAGAATAATACTTTTAAAACAAAGACTCAGGTAAAAGAAAGCGGAAATGTTTGGAGAAAGAGAGATAAACTCGATGGCAAAATTGACTGGCGAATGTCATCAAGAGGAATTTACAATCTCGTACGGGCCTTAACAAAACCATATATTGGTGCGCATTGTGATATTAATAATCAGGAATATAAAATCTGGAAGACAAAAATAATTGATGATTATTATGAAAACATTTCCAATCTTGAACCCGGCAAAATCCTATTTATCGATTTTCAGGCAAAAACCTTTGACGTGAAAACATATGACGGGGTAATCAGAATATTAAAACATGACATATATAATCTAGAATTACTTGGGAAATATCTAAAATGAAAAAAAACGTTTTAGTTATATCGGTTCACCCCGATGACGAAACATTAGGCTGTGGCGGAACATTGCTAAAGCACAAAAACTGCGGAGATAATTTAAACTGGCTGATTATTACAAATGTAAATAATGAAAAGATATGGGGAAAAGAATTTATTTCCAAAAGACAGATAGAAATTAAGAAGGTGTCGGAAAGTTACGGATTTACAGAAACAATTAAACTAAATTTCGAAACTGCTGAACTCGATCAGATTCCATTTGTAAAGTTGACAGAAAATATTAGTAATGCAATCAAAAAGATTAAACCTGATACGGTTTATCTACATAATAAAAGTGATATACATTCGGATCACCGGATGTCATTTGAAGCAATAATTAGTGCGGTGAAATCATTTAACAATCCATTTATTAAAGAAGTGTTAATGTTCGAAACAATATCCGAAACAGACTTCGCTCCTCCTTTCCCCGAAAATGCATTTATGCCTAACTATTTTGTTGATATTTCTGACTATATTGAAAAAAAAATTGAAATTATAAATATGTATTCTTCAGAAATAAGAGAACATCCTTTCCCGAGAAGCGAGAGAAATATTATATCTTTAGCAACCGTACGGGGTGCACAGTGTGGAGTAGACTCGGCGGAGGGTTTTGTAATTTTAAAAAAAATTTGGAAGTAAAAAAGAGGATAAAATGGTTATTAAACTTAATAATACTGAAGTAGGAAATTTTTTAAAACCATATATTATTGCTGAAGTAGGTTCTAACCATAATGGTGACATTGATTTAGCAAAAAAATTGATAACTGCAGCAAAAGAAGCTGGAGCAAATTGTGTTAAGTTTCAATCTTGGTCGCCGGATTCATTAATTGCAGAAGAAGAATACCAAAGAAATCAGGTTTATAATGATTCACCAAAGAAACATTTTGGCTCTCTTAGAGCAATGTGCGAAAAATATTACCTGCGCAGAGAGCAGCATTTTGAATTAAATAATTACTGTATAGCTGCCGGAATTCAGTTTATCTCAACACCTTTTTCTCTTCAAGAGGTAGATTTACTGGAAGAAATTAATGTCCCTTTTTACAAAGTTGCCTCAATGGATATTAATAATATTGACCTTCTTAAATATGTTGCTTCAAAGAAAAAACCTGTTGTTCTTTCAACAGGAATGGCAACTTTTGGAGAAATTGATAATGCGGTAAAAATTATTGAACATGAAGGCAATAATGAAATAGTAATCTTACACTGCATTGCGGTTTATCCTCCTAAATATAAGGATATCAACTTACGAAATATTACTACACTTATGGAGATGTATGATTACCCGATCGGTTTTTCAGACCATTCAATCGGAAGCGCTATACCGCTTGCTTCAGTTGCACTTGGTTCTTGCCTTATTGAAAAACATTTCACTCTTAATAAAGATATGGATGGTTGGGATCATGCAGTTTCAGCTGATCCTGAAGAAATGAAAAATATTGTTCAGGAAAGTGCTAATATAAATATTGCTCTTGGATCAACAAAAAGAATAATTTCAGATGATGAAAAGGCAAAAAAAATTCGTTTCAGAAGAAGTGTGGTAATTAAAAAAGATTTACAAAAAGGACACATTTTATCTGAAGAAGATTTCACTTATAAACGTCCTGGAGAAGGAATTCAACCAGATGAAAAAAAATATATTCTGGGAAGAAAAATTATTAAAGATATAAAAGCAGACGAACTTATAAAATGGAGCGATTTGCAGGAATAAAATTCTTATAAAACAAGGTTTTAATATGACTGATTTTATAAAATATACAATCAGCTGCAATTCAACAATACGAATGGCCGTTGAAAAAATAAATGATATAGGCGACGGCTTTGGCGTTGTAGTTGATGAAAATGATAATGTTATCGGAATTATTACTGACGGTGATTTTCGAAGAGCTGTTTTAAAAGGTATAAATCTTGACGAAAACGTTCTTAAGATTATAAATAGGAGTTATAAATATTTAAATTCCGGCTTCATTAAAAAAGATGCAATAAAAATCTTGCTTAATAAGGATGTTAGGTTTTTGCCTGTTCTGAAAGAAGGAAAATTGGAACAAATTCTTTGCGAGAAAGATTTTCCTGCAATTTATGAAGAACATATTATTCGCAATAAAATTGATGCTCCTGTTGTAATTATGGCAGGCGGAAAAGGCACAAGGATGGAGCCC
>JAKIYJ010000098.1 GCA_022708585.1 Bacteroidota bacterium | reverse complement strand
AGCATCTATAACTATATTAGTATCATTAATTTGTAATAATACAGATGACCTTAGCCTGTTGTCTCTACAATCTTCCGATGTACATACATAACAGTCACAAGCCACAACAGGCACTCCTTGTGAAGTACCTGTACCAAGAAAAGTAAGTTTAATTGGAGTAGTATATTTATTTGAATTCAAATCAAAGTTCTAATAGTATTTTGTGAAATATATATCAAAATTCTTTGGGAGTAATACTCATTACAGGTATATCGGCTTTTCTAATAATTTCCTGAGCTTTTGAACCAACAAAGTATTCAATAAACCCTGTTTCATCTTGTGTCATAATAACTATTAAATCAATATCTCCTTCTTTATGTGCATAATCAATAATAGTGTCAACACATAATTTAGAATCTTCTATATCAATTATTTCAGTAGTACATTTAATTCCTTCTGAAATAATAAAATTCTTTACCTGATTTACTATTATATTCATTTTCCATCTTATTTCCTTATCATCAACATCCCATATAACAGATATAGTTTTTATAGATGCATTATATGCTTTTGCAATGTCAACAGCATATTTTACCTTTTGTCTTGTTTCCTGAGTAAGATCAAGTGGTAAAAGTATACTGCGGCAACCCTTATAATTATTTCTTGAATTGACAGTTAAAACAGGACATTTTGCCGCACGTATAACTTTTGATGCATTAGCTCCTACTATGCGTTTCTCGGTTGGGTCTTCAAAAAACTTGCTTGCAACACCCATAATAATATATCTGGCATTTATTTCATCGGCTACTTCTAATATTTCAGAATATATTCTGCCTTTCCTAACCATTGTTTGTACTGTCAAACCAGTATCTTTGCTTATATCATCAGCGAGTTTATCAAGTTTTATTTTTACTTTACTTATTAATTCTTCCTTCTGAGAATCAGGAAATAAGCCAGTAAGGAAACCGCTTTCTTCAAACACATATAATAATATCAATGTATACTTATTGATTTTTGCCAGATTATAAGCGTGTGAAATAGCAGTTAATGATGGTTCACCAAAATCTACTGGTATTAAAATATTTTTATTTAATGTTTCCATAATATAGTTTGTATAAACTTAACTTTGCAAAACTAATATAAATTTACAATAAAACATCAGATCCAATAAAATTGTCATTACAATATTATTAATTAAATAGCCCCTGCAAGTATGATCGGGTTTTTTCTTTTTTTGGATTATTAAAAAATTCTTCAGCTGTACCAGTTTCAATCACTTCGCCCATATAAATAAATATTACATAATCGGCAATTCTTTTAGCTTGACGTAAGATATGAGTAACCATTATGATAGTATAATCATTTTTTAAGAGATTAAATTGTTCTTCTATTGCCTGGCTTGAAATAGGATCCAGGGCTGAAGTTGGTTCATCAGCAAGAATTATTTCAGGATCTACAGCCAGTCCTCTTGCCAGACATAATCTTTGCTGTTGTCCAATAGATAATTTGGCAGCAGGTTCGTGGAGACGATCTTTAACTTCATTCCATAAATTAGCCAGTTTTAAATAATGTTCCACTTTATCGTATATTTCTTTTCGTGAAAGTTTTTGAGATAGTTTTAAACCATAGGCAACATTCCCAAAAATGCTCATAGGCAAAGGATATGGACGCTGTGCAAGCAATCCCATCTTTTTTCTAATAGAAACAACATTAGTTGATGAATTCAAAATATCGGTGTTCCCTATGGTTATTGACCCTTTGATTTTCATTTCAGGAGTTAAATCTGTTAGCCGATTGAGACATTTAAGAAGAGTTGTCTTTCCACAACCCGAAGGCCCAATTATTACCGTAAGTCTTTTAGTAGGAATATCAAGATTAATGTTGTTAAGAATTTTTTGTTTTCCTATACTTAAATTTAAATCTCGTATTTGTACTTCTGAACCATTTGCTATCATTATTGTTTAATAGAGTTATACTTTTGTAAAAGTTCGGTTAATTATAGGCAAAGTTACTGTTTTTAACAGTATGGTGAATAAACTTTAAGATATTATTAATCTTTTCATAAGAACCTTTCTACCTTTTGATATATTGATATACCATACACCTGACGTTTTAGGCGAAATATTGATAATACAACTAATATGACCTGAACCCGGAAAAGTTTGTCCAAATATATATGTTCCATCAGCGTGTGTGACGTTAATGTTAATCGGCTTGTTGGTTTTGTTATATAATTCAAGTATAAAATAATCATCTTCTGGATAAGGAATTAGTTGTAACCCAGAAATACCCATTTTAGCAACATTTTCGCTTTTATCGGAATAATCTTCAAATCTTATAAATTTTGTAATTTTTTCTATATTTTTATTGGGTTTTTTAATAAATTTGTCTTTATAGTTTAATATTGTATCTGAAAAATTTTCATATTTGTCATTATAATCTGATTCATTATTGAAAAAATCAAAAAAATCAAAATTTTTCCCCCAAAAAGAAGTATCATTTTTAAAACCAAAAAAGAAACCATTCCTATCGGTTGGTAAAGTAAAACCTTTGATATCAGGAGGTAATGATTTAAATTCTTCTTCCATTCTTTTTACCCACTCGTCTGAATTAAAACCGAAATCAAAGTCGAAATTAAAATGTGGTCTGTTTTTATAATGTTTGAACATTGGTGTTTCAATATCATTGTCGGGTATTTCAGATGATCCTAAATGTTCAATATATTTATCAGCTTCTTCTCCTTTTAATATTTTTGTTTCAGTTTTACCATCTTTTTTTGTAGTAATGGTAACAATACGTTCATTGCCATCGTAAGTGATAGTAATTTGTTCATTATATGTACTTTTGAAATGAGAATCTTTTTGAGCATTTGCATCAATTGCAAATAATATTGATATAAATAAAACAATAAATGATATAACTTTAACATCAAATGTTATATTGTTGTTCTGCATAATTTTTATGTTTTTTATTTCTATTACAAAAATACTATAAAATAAGCAAATATTAGTTAAAAAATTGTTAAAATTGAGTTAAATCTTAGTAAAAAATAATTAAATTATTTGCATAAATTTTAAGGGGACTTCTAAAAATTAACAAATTGACAATTAATTATTTATATTATTTTTAGATTAAAAAAACAGCAAAAAAGTGAAAAATGTTATTTTTCTTACATTATTTTTTGAAATTGTTAATAAAATTATAAAATTGTTAATAACTATTTAATATAAAATGTATTATGTATAATTACAATAATTTTATAAAATAGAGGAAATAAATTTAAAAAATATTGTAATTTTATAAAGTTTTTTTAGCATAAATTTAAACGGGTTCTAGTTTGTGTTAAAAAAATATATATAAAATTAATTTTTTAGAACCCACCTATAGATGATATAATGGAATTAATTAACCAATCGTATGACTCAACTCAATAAAAAGCAAAGCATAACAGGCGGTATATTTTATTGCCGAGATAGTGCAGGTTTCAGCGTTTCTGCATCTAATAAACTTTCGTGTAACTGACAGGACAGTGTTTCGAAATCGGTAACATAAACATCCCGCCAAAACGTTATGGCCAATTAAAAAAAAAAAACGATGCTAACAATTAATCAGATACTAAAACTTCAGACTGATTTTCCCTCAGATATGATTATAGAAGGGAAAAATAGAAACACAAAATTAATGTTTCATAAGGTTGACCCTAAGCGTATTGACATAAATCCACATTTTCATTTGAATGGTTTTCAAGAATTTCAAAAAGAACATCACAATACTTTTTTTGCAAATACTTCTTATATTTTGTCTTTTTGGTATGAAGGTAAAGTTGCTGAATTTATTGGTACTTACAGATTAGGTCTGCCAACAATAGATAAAGTAAAAGACTCCAAGACTGGGATACTACGTGACAGATTTTTCTTTCATCAAATGGAAGAAATAAACTTTCTGACTGAATTTAAGAACAGACTAATTATAAAGTGGACAAATCCATCAGCAAATTATGGTAGGTGGATTGAAGATGGAAAATTTGAAGTTTACTCAATAAAATTGAAAAGCGACAACAATATTGGAAAATTGCCAAAAAATTATTACGAGATTAATATAAATTTTCGAGAGTTACAAAGACTTTTTGATTACTCGATAGACAACTCCGAATGGCATAATTACTTGACAAATCGGTCAGGAGTTTATCTCATTTTGGACAAATCGGATGGACAACAATACATTGGTTCTGCTTATGGTGTTCAAGGATTTTGGGGCCGTTGGCAAGATTATGCAACGACTGGTGATGGTGGTAATAAAGGACTGAAAAATAAGGATTTTAATAATTTTCAATTTTCAATATTATTTGAGACTTTAAATACTCTTGACAAAGAAAAGATTATAGACATTGAGTCAAAATTCAAAAACAATTTAGGCACAAAAGTATTTGGACTGAATAATAATTAACTAGCCATAACAATGTATATAACAAATAGGCAAAATAGTAGTAAATTCATGGGTTGTAGCCCGCTTCAACTTTGTAACGGTTTGATAAGTTCGAAGTCAGTTATCGCCTACTTGCCATATACTTACCGTTATCACCTATTTATAAAAACAACACATACTATCTATGATTATTAAAAGTGCAAACATAGTAAAATCATCATTATCTTACTTCGACTTGTTAGGTAATAAAGAAGTAGCATTAGCAAAGGCATTTGCCTATTTGCTTGCAAGCGATAAGGATTGTTATTTTGAATTTTAAAAATTTTTAGGTGTTAGACAGACAAATTTTATAGTGCTGACATTAAAACAAAGAATGATAGAGTTGAAGGACGAACGGATATTGAAATATCAAACAAAAATGACTTTCACATTATTATAGAGTGTAAGGTTAACTATGGCAAAGTATCCAAACAACGTACGCAATATCTAACTTTCTTTAATAATATAGCAAACCAAAAGATTCTTTGTTTTTTGACTCAAGAACGTGATACAAATAAACAATTTCATAATGACATACAAATTATAAACACTAGCTGGCTTGAAATAATTGAACTTTACAATAACAGAAAGTTCAATAATAAAAAGATTGTTTCAACTTTTTTAAGATTTGCCACTAAAAATTATAAAATGAGAGAACTTAAAGAAATACTAATACAATATCTAAAAGATAAAACTGGAATCGAAAGATTTCAAAACTTTGCAGTGTACCGAAGAGACCAAACATTTGGAACACCAATTTATTTTGCGCCATATTTTACTCGGGGTGCAACAGAGCAAAAAGGTATTATTAATCTTTCAAGAATTCTTGGCATACTTACATTAAAGACAGATGATATTGAAACATTCAGGTCCGACTTAGAGGCATTTTCTGGAGATACAAATCAATGATTGGATTAATGGAGTAAAACATGGAAGTAATAATGGTAACAATACGTTCATTGCCATCGTAAGTGATAGTAATTTGTTCATTATATGTACTTTTGAAATGAGAATCTTTTTGAGCATTTGCATCAATTACAAATAATATTGATATAAAGAAAACAATAAATGATATAACTTTAACATCAAATGTTACATTGTTGTTCTACATAATTTTTATGTTTTTTATTTTTATTACAAAAATACTATAAAATAAGCAAATATTAGTTAAAAAATAGACATACGAGAAAATTTTCTTTGCCTGGTAGTTGCATCCTCGTTACAAACGAGGACGAGAAGGTGCCAATTTTTTTTAACAACACTGTTTTAAAATAGAGCCAAAAATAATATAAATAATTAGTGTCTATCCATAAAATCAAGAGTTTGTTTCAGAATGTTCGAGTTCGAGGTTTCGATAGCCTGAAAATCGGGAGTGTACTAAATTACATAACTGATTTGAAGG
>JAKIYJ010000097.1 GCA_022708585.1 Bacteroidota bacterium | reverse complement strand
CCAATATTTTCTCCCTGCCGAGTCCGGATATATCCCTTATAGCTTTTGACAATATATCTATAACTTCATTTCTTGATTTCTCCGAAAGACTTTTAAGGCTTTTAGTTTCATAAGTAATATATTTTCCCATCTTCTTTCCTACTGCCTTTTCTGCTTCCTTATCTTTTATTTCAAGTTCTACAACTTCACCATGGCTATAACTGTGAGTATTTAATGTTATACCCTCTATTTTTTTTGCAAGTGACTCATTAGCTTCATACGCCAAATCCGTTCTGTACATAATTCCTCCTATCATAGTTCCTCCGCTGCCGCTCAGGATATGCAAAATTCTATATAAAATTTACATCTGATTTTTATTCTGAGTTTTTTTGTATTTTTTATTCTTTTTACTTGATTTTTGCATTAATAGTCTGTATAATTGATTTGCTGTCAAAGATGCCCTAGCGATAATATTGGTGAATGAGACTGCGAAATTCTGAAATAGGAGGTGGATATTTTGGCAAATATTAAATCTGCAAAGAAAAGAATCTTAATTATAAACAAAAAAACTCAGGCAAATAAGAGCAGAAAATCTGAAATTAAAACATATATTAAGAAATTTGAAACAGCCTTAAGTGAAGGCAACTACGAAAAAGCTAAAGAATATTTAAAAATATGCGAAAAGAAATTATATCAGGCTGCTGCAAAGAATACTATTCATAAGAACGCTGCAGCAAGAAAAGTAAGTAGATTAACAAAGAAATTTAATAAAGTAGCATAATTATAAAGACCTGATTGGTCTTTTTAATTTGTCCCCGTACCTATTATCCCGTTTGATATCAACTCAAGACCTACTCTGCTGTCGATTTCACCGGTTTTTATTTTACTGTCTATTTCCAAAAACCTCTTCATATAGTATTCGATAGTTTCCATATTTAAATTTTTGGATTGTTTAGCAAGCTTGGAAGCTACAAAATTCTTTATTTTCATTTTGCTCATTATTTCATTGTAACTATATCCTTTTTTTTGTAGCATTACATATTGATACAGCATTCTGTACTGCCTTGTAATCATATGAAATATATATTGCTCGGGGGTATTGTTTAAAAGCATCTCATTCAATATCTCAAATGAACTTTTCTTATCATTTTCGCATATGCAGTCAACTAATCTGAATATATTGCTTTCAATGGATTTAACCATTAACAAATCTAAATCGGAAGTTGTTATATTCTTTTTTTCTTTATTATAAGACATAATTTTATTAATTTCATTATTGACATGATACAGGCTTACTGTGCTTTCATATTCCAAATAACCGGTGTTATTTGCCATATAATTTGCATCAGACATTGAAATTTTAAAGTTGTTTTTCTTGAATTCTTCTGTAATATATTTTGTCAGCTCGCCTTCCGTCAGCCTGTTAAACTCAAATACTGCCTTATTATCCTTCAGCTTCTTTACAATTTTCTTCCTTGAATCCGCTTTCCCGTCCTTAATTACAAAAATTGATATGCAAGTTTCATTCTCATCAATGAAATTTAATAGTCTATCTTCTTCTTTTTTATCTAAGGATCCCGTCGATGTAAAAAAACCGGCTTCCTTAATTACGCATAATTTTTTTTCTGACATAAAAGGAAATGTGTAGGCAAACTCAAAATAGTCTTTCAAGCTTGCCGGCTTTTCAAATTCGGCATAATTCATATCCTCATAGTTTTTATCAATATATTTGTATTTTATATACTTTATAGAATAATCAATAAAATATTCTTCGTTCCCGTAAAGCAGCAGGCAATTGGGAAGCTTATTTTTATCTGCCATGTTTTTAATCAAATTAAAGCTCATAACTTTCACCTTTCAACATCCAAAATAATAAAAAACAAAATATGCTCAGCTTGTATATTATTCCGATTAAATACAATTTATAATAATTGTCGGATTTTTCATTCATATAAGTATTATAATATAAATTGTTATCTTTTAAAACTATATTTATTTCTCCATCCTCAAATGTGGAAAAAATCTTGCTGCCTGTATTTCTGTACCTCGATATAACTTCTTCATGAGGAATCCCGTAAAAATTTCTTCCATAGCTTAAAACAGCAATTTTCGGCCTTACGGCATCAACAAACTGCACTGTTGAAGATGTGTTGCTTCCGTGATGAGGAACCAAGACTATATCATAAGCATTTAAACCATTATAAATAGCGTATTCCGCTTCCTCTTCTATATCTCCGGGAAGCAAAATCCTTCTGCCCTTATAATTCAAAGAAATCACCAAGGATGAATTATTAGTATTGTTTAAAGATAAATCTTTATAAGGCCACAGTATTTCCATACTTAAATTATCATCATACTTCATTTGACAGCCTGCATTTAATTTCTGCACATTTGTATAATTTTCATTGCTGTTTGATGAGAATATATTATTAACCTTTATATGGCTGTTTAAAATGTCATTTAAGCCGGAATAATGGTCTTCGTCCCAATGGCTTATAAATATTCCATCAACTTGTGCTATTCCTCTTTTTGTCAAGTAAGGGACAGCAATGTATTCTCCCATTTGCTTATTAGTTGTACTGCCGCAGTCGCAAATCATATTTAATCCTTTATACTTGATTGTTGTAAATAATCCTTGTCCCACATCTGCAATATTTAAATAAAGACTGTCATCCATCATTGGAAATGCAATATAGGTAATGGAATAAAGACTGACAATTGCAAAAATACCGATTTTTTTGCAATTGCATTTTTTATTATTATGTATGTATATCATATAAAATAATGTAATATAGAAAAATATAGTTTGACATAAAGATAAAGTAGGCATTATTAAGCCGTTAAAAGCAGACTTATCTGAAATATCAATAATATATCTAAGGCTGTGCAAAATATAATCATATATATTAAAAGGAATAATTAATATAATATGAGCAAATGAATTTAATATCAAAAGAATAAATCCATAAATCATAATAAATGTAAATACGGGCAAAAGCAGCAAGTTATAAAGAACACCCATGACAGGGACAAAATTAAAATAATATACTATTACAGGCAAGGTAAATATTTGAAGAAATAAATACATATATACGGTTCTTAAAACAGTGGTTTTTGTCTTTATATATTTGCCGTATATTATGAAACTTAGTGCTGCCGAAAAGGATAGTAGAAATCCTGCATCAAAAATCCAAAAAGGGTTGTAAATAGTCAACACAAGAGCTGCAAGGCCGATGGAATTCAGTGAATTGTATTTTCTGTACAAAACCTCGGAGCCGAAAAGCAGAGTAAACATAACCAAAGCCCTCATAATTGACAAGGGAAACCCGATTAAAAACCCGTAAAACCATATAATACACCAAGACAATAACCAGCTGAATCTTCTGCTTAAAACAAATTTAAAGACATTTAATAAGAAAATATACATGAGAACAATATGTGTTCCCGAAACAGCAAATATATGGGCAAGACCCATTACCTTTATATTATCGTAAAGCTCTTCCTCCAAATAGTTTACATCACCTAATATTATTGACAATATTATTTCCGCATTCTTTTTATTTAAATTATAATAAAATGTTTTTTCGGTATATTTTCTGAATTTGCTTGATATATTGTTTAAAAACGAATAATTTTCATCGATAACATAAGCATCTTCGTCGGCAAACACCGTTGCATTGATTTTCTTGCTCCTCAAATAATTTTCATAATTAAAAAGCATTTTATTTTTGTTTAATTGACTGCCGGCAACATTGACCCTTGCTTTTATTATGCTGTTTTCCTGAAAATTTTTATATTTACCTGTATAGAGAATAATATTTTCTTCATTTAAAATAGGAGTGTTGTTTATGCCTATAACTGAAGCATAGTAGCTTTCGCTGCCGGACTTTTTTTGCTTTTTTACCTTTGCTTCAACTACAATACTTTCATTTTTGTATTGAGAAAGAACCGAGCTTGAATTATAATTACAGTTAATGTATGATAATATCACAAATGCAATAATTACGGCATTGTACATATATTTTTTATTTATTAATGAATTATAAATAAGTATTGCAAGAAGAGCTGTAAAATAATAGCCGTACAGATTTAACTCATAACTGATTATTCCAAATGCATATGCTGTAAATATTGAAATTATTATATACATTCACAACACCCTCTAATATTTTACCAAATATTAGGAAAAATTTAAAGTTATTATTAAAGGAAAACTATGTTTATTAATGAGTATGAAGTAAATAATATAACGGATAACCCTTATTTAAATGAAATTTATAAGGAAGCAGTATTCATAGATATTGAAACTACCGGTTTGTCGAGTATATTTTCAGATATTATATCGATAACTTTTTTGCTTTATAAGGATGACAAATATAGAATATATCAAATATTTTGTCAATATAAGCAAGACCAGCCGGATGCCCTTAAATATTTAAACGAGCTGATAAAATTGAAGAAATATATGGTAACTTTCAACGGCAATAGCTTTGATATCCCTTTCCTAGCAGAAAAAGCAAAACAATTAAACATTACTCTTGTTTTTGATTCATTCAATAAGATTGATTTATATAATTGTATAAAAAAATTTAGATATAAAATCAATACCGTAGATTTAAAACTAAAAACCGTAGAAAAGTATTTCTCCATTGATAGAAATGATACTCTGGATGGCAAAGATGTGATTACATTGTATGAAGCTTACAGATTAGAGCAGCGTAAGGAATTTTCATATTTGATATTAAAGCATAATTACGAGGATGTATATAATTTGCCATTTGTTATGAATAATATTTTTAGTTTGTATGATTTTGTTATATATACAAAAAACCTTATTATCACAATTAATAATGAGGATATTACAATCAAAAAGAATTCTATTAAATGCAAATTCAATATTTTATCTCTTATAGCAAAAGATTATATTAATCATAGCATAAATTATGACATGGTATTGTCAGTTAAACCTCAAACATTGAAAATTGATATTCCTCTTAATATTTATAAGGATAATAATATAAGAGAGTTTTACTATTTAGACAATGATGAATATAATATTGACAACTATACTTCTATAAAGGGATTAAAAAGAAACCTGATACCGATTAAACTAAATAATAAGATGTATTATGACAATATAAATCGCATTGTTAAAGAAATCGTAGAAGAAGGATTTGGTTGTTCCGAAAAGCAGGTACCGTCATTCTGACAACCAAAAAAGGGAACATTCCTTCAACAATGAGCTATCTAGAAGGTGTGTCCCCATAACTTATAAATAAAAAAAGACCTAAGGGTCTTTTTTGATGCCCAAACGCGGAATCGAACCACGGACACGGAGATTTTCAGTCTCCTGCTCTACCGACTGAGCTATCTGGGCATAATATTTAGAAATAAAAGTGGGCCTTCAAGGACTCGAACCTTGGACCTACCGGTTATGAGCCGGGCGCTCTAACCAACTGAGCTAAAGGCCCAAAAATATTTTTGGATGGGCTTGGATGGACTCGAACCATCGACCTCACGCTTATCAGGCGTGCGCTCTAACCACCTGAGCTACAAGCCCCAAACGGGAACTATCCCATTAGAAAGGGGTGTGCCGCTTTTCCTGAAATCGGGGCGGCAGGATTTGAACCCGCGGCCCTCTGGTCCCAAACCAGATGCGCTACCAAGCTGCGCTACGCCCCGTTAATATTATGCGACTTTCTGTTTCAACGGAGAGGGTGGGATTCGAACCCACGTGGGCTTTCGCCCAAACGGTTTTCAAGACCGCCTCGTTATGACCGCTTCGATACCTCTCCATTATGGTGATCCATCGGCGATTCGAACGCCGGACACCTTGATTAAAAGTCAAGTGCTCTGCCTGCTGAGCTAATGGATCTAATCCTTAAGTAGAGGTTTATTCCCCTTCCTCAAATGACCCATCAGGGACTCGAACCCTGGACACCCTGATTAAGAGTCAGGTGCTCTACCAACTGAGCTAATGAGTCAGT
>JAKIYJ010000096.1 GCA_022708585.1 Bacteroidota bacterium | reverse complement strand
TTTTCAATGCTATCGCAAGATTGTGCATCGCACTCCCTCCAATAGCTATAAAATGTATTTTCATTGAGTTTTGTTATTCAAGTATTATAAAAAAATAAGACAATAATTTAAAATGTAAAGTTAAATAGATAATAAATAACAAAGGTAATAGATTGAAATAAATTGTGATTAATGAACAATAAATAAAGAGCCCGCTCTGGAAAGTCATTTTTATCTTGAATTATTTTTTTGATAAAATAAATTAGTTAATTTCATAGATAAATTTAATTAAAACTTTATTTATAGACTTTTCAGCGTGGGTTCAACATTTATAATTAAATTTTATCTTTTATTATTGTCATTTTGATTTTTGATATTAAAAAACATCAAGACATAATGACATAACAAAATTAAAATATACGGAAATTTTGTCACAAATTTCACTTTTTATATTAAAGGTTTAAGAATTGATGATAACTATAGCAAGTATAAAATTCAAACTTATGTTGTTTTTTGAACATAATAATAAATAAGCAAAATCATTATTATATTGTATAAATCAAAATTAATTATATATGAACTTTAATAATTTTACTATTAAATCGCAGGAAGCAATATTAAAGGCTCAGGAAATTGCCGAAGGCTTACAGCATCAGGCTGTTGAAAATGCTCATATTTTTAAGGGTATGTTATCAGTTGATGAAAATGTTATACCTTATATACTTAAAAAACTAAATGTAAATCTTAATATATGCAATCAAATTATTGATAAACAATTACAGTCTTTGCCAAAAGTAGTCGGAGGGCAGTTATATCTATCATCAACTGCTTCAACAACATTACAGAAAGCCGGCGATTATCTTAAAGAATTTGGTGATGAATTTATTTCACTTGAACATATACTTTTAGGGATTTTAGTTTCCGGGGATTCTGTTTCGCAAATGCTCAAAGATCAAGGAGTTAATGAAAAAGATATGAAAGCAGCGATAAGAGAACTGCGAAAGGGTTCTTCTGCTAAAAGTCAAACTGCCGAAGATACTTATAATGCACTCAATAAATATGCACGTAATTTAAATGAACTTGCCCGAAGCGGAAAATTAGACCCCGTGATAGGTCGTGAAGACGAGATAAGAAGAGTATTACAGATTTTGTCGAGACGTACTAAAAATAATCCTATTTTAATAGGAGAGCCTGGCGTTGGTAAAACTGCAATAGCCGAAGGTTTAGCCCACAGAATCGTTAATAGCGATGTACCTGAAAATTTAAAAAACAAACAAATTTATTCACTGGATATGGGTGCCTTGATTGCAGGGGCTAAATATAAAGGAGAATTTGAAGAAAGATTAAAAAGTGTAATACGTGAAGTTGTTTCTTCTGATGGAGAAATCATATTATTTATAGACGAAATACATACTCTTGTTGGTGCTGGCGGCGGTGAGGGCGCAATGGATGCCGCAAATATTCTTAAACCCGCTCTCGCAAGAGGTGAATTGAGAGCTATTGGCGCAACTACACTTAAAGAATACCAGAAATATTTTGAAAAAGATAAAGCTCTTGAACGCAGATTCCAGATTGTACTGGTAGATGAACCAGATGTACCAACATCTATCAGTATATTAAGAGGACTTAAAGAAAAATATGAAACTCATCATCATGTACGTATTAAGGATGAAGCAATAATCGCAGCAGTTGAACTTTCGCATCGATATATTAGCGACAGATATTTACCCGATAAGGCAATAGATTTGATGGACGAAGCGGCTGCCAGACTCCGCCTTGAAATAAACAGTGTTCCAGAAGAATTAGATGAAATAGAACGCAAAATACGTCAACTGGAAATCGAAAGAGAAGCTATAAAACGTGAAAATGATGAAGCAAAACTGGCAGAACTTAACAAGGAAATAGCCAATTTGAGTGATGAAAGAAATAAAATAAAATCAAAATGGCAGGCTGAAAAAGAAATTGTAGAAAAAATACAACAAAGAAAAAATGATATAGAAAATTATAAATTTCAAGCCGAACAAGCTGAAAGAACAGGTGATTATGGGCTTGTTGCTGAACTGAGATATGGAAAAATAAAAGAAGCTGAAAAAGAAGTTGATGAATTAAAAAAACAATTATCTGAGATCCAAAAGGACTCTCCTCTTGTTAATGAAGAAGTTTCGGTTGAAGATATAGCAGCTATTGTCAGCCGCTGGACCGGTATCCCTGTAACAAAAATGCTACAGGGAGAAAAAGAAAAATTGATTAATCTTGAAAATGAATTGCATAAAAGAGTTGTTGGTCAAGATGAGGCTATATCTGCATTATCAAATGCTATTAGAAGAAGTAGAGCAGGATTGTCTGATGCTAAAAGACCTGTCGGCTCCTTTATATTCCTTGGAACTACTGGCGTTGGTAAAACAGAACTTGCAAAAGCACTCGCTGAATTTTTATTTAATGATGAAAATGCTATGATCCGAATTGATATGTCGGAATATCAAGAAAGACATACTGTATCAAGACTGATAGGAGCACCTCCAGGTTATGTTGGCTATGAAGAGTCAGGACAACTTACCGAAGCTGTCAGACGTAAACCTTATTCTGTTATTTTGCTCGACGAAATTGAAAAAGCTCATGCCGATGTGTTCAACATCTTGCTTCAAGTTCTTGACGAAGGAAGATTAACCGATAATAAAGGAAGAACAGCAGATTTTAAAAATACAATTATTATAATGACTTCTAACATTGGCTCTCATCTAATACAGGAAAATTTATCCGCAGCAGGAGATAACTATGCTGATGTATTAATGAAAACAAGAGATCAGGTGTTTGAATTGTTAAAAAAATCAATACGCCCTGAATTCTTGAATAGAGTTGATGAAATAATTATGTTTAAGCCCCTCAACAGAAAAGAAATAAAACAAATTGTAAAAATACAATTTAACAAGGTGTGTGAAACTCTTGCAAACAATAATATTAGACTTTCAGCTACTGATGATGCTATTGAATGGCTTGCAACTCTTGGATATGACCCTGTTTATGGAGCAAGACCTCTTAAAAGAGTTATTCAACAAAAAATACTTAATGAACTTTCTAAAATGATTTTGTCAGGTCAGATTAAAGAAAACCAGTCGATTTTACTTGATTTGCAAGGAACTCAATTGATTTTCAAAAATGTAACAACAAACAATAAATAATAATTGAACCCACTCCGAAAAACCATTTTTATTTTGAATTATTTTTTTGATAAAATGAATTAATAAATAACATAGATAAATTAATTAAAAATATAGATAAATTTAATTAGAATTCAATTTATAAACTTTTCAGAGTGGACTCATAATTTTAAATACTGATTTTTATTGAAAAAAATCATTTTTAATATAACCCTGTCAAAATTTTATTTTTATTATTTATCTTTGTATAATTTTAAAAATTAAAATATATAATGCGTAAAATTATATCATTTATATCATTTTTTTTATTAGTAATAACACAAACTTTGTTTTCACAAAGTTTTTCGTTATCAAATCATACAGGAGTACCAATCATATCGGGTACTACGATAAATATTACTGGTGATACGGGTACAATAATTTGTCAAAAAATTAAAATAACTAACAATACTTTATTCAATAAAAATGTAAAAGTTAAAAAAATTATTATTGATACTCTGCCAAATACTGAAAATGATTTTTGTTTTGGAGGTGAATGCCATATCCCTTCAATATATATTACACCTAACAATACAATTATTGCGGCCGGAAAAACAGACTCATCATTTGAAGGAAATTACAGACCGCATAAAGTAGCAGGTACTTCTACCATATTATATGTGTTTTTTGATTCAGATAATGTTACAGATTCTGTGTTTGTTAATATTGCCTACACAGCAATAATTCCATCAGAAATTAAAGATGATGTTTCTAACAAAATTGAATTTCCTGCTGTTTTTCCAAATCCTGTGACAAATTATGCTAATTTTTCATGGACAATACCACCAAATACAAAAACGGCCAGAATAGTTATCAGAGATTTAGTTGGTGCTATTGTAAAGGAAACAATAATCGATAGTCAATCAGGCAAAATTTCAGTAGATGTAAAAAATTTGCAAAATGGCCTTTATTTTTACAGCTTGTTGATTAATGAAATTCCTTATATAACCCGCAAAATGATAATTAAACATTAAATTAATCCCCAACCATAAGACTGACACTATTTACAAAGATTTCTGTCAAGATTTAAACTTGCTATAATATATCCCTCCGTATTATTTTAAAATAGAGTCAAATTTTCTAAGATTAATTTAATTTTTTATTTTTTTTATAAAATTTTAAGTAAAAATGATAATATTATAATTTTTATTTAATTGATTTTCAATAGTTTAATAAATTATAAAAAATTTTTTAACATTTTTTAACATTTTACTTGCATGTTAAATAAAAAAGATGTTACTTTGTAGCGATAAATTAATTAATAACCAAATTTTTAAACATCATGAAAAATTTAAGTAAATTAGCTATTGTTCTTATTACAATAGTTGCAGTTAATGCCTGCGGGCCAAATAAAAACTCTCCTGAGTATGTTGCAAAAACATTTATCAAACATCTTAATAAGAGAGAATTTGATGAAGCCAAAAAACTGGGTACCGAAAATACTGCTATGTTTCTCGAACAATTGAAACAGGATACCACAAAAATAGCCAAAGATGTAAAAATAGAAGATATGAAATGTGTAGTTACTGGTGAAACTGCTGTTTGCAATTGTAAAGTTGATAATGAAGATGATAGCATATCTCTGGTTAAGGTTGATGATAAATGGCTGGTTGATATGAAAAAAGAACAAAGTATGAGTAATCTGGTTGACAGTTTAATGGGAAATATGGTTGAAGGTTCCGATACTTTGAAATAAATCAAGGTATTGCAGAACAATAAATAATCTGAATAATCAGCTTGTTTCATTTTTCAAGAGAGCATCAGTTATTTTACATCAATGCCGGAATAACATGAAAAATATTTTAATTATTTTGCTTGTTATTCCGGTTTCTTTTTTCCCTTTGCTACTGTTTTATTCTACTTATGATTATTCTAACAAAAAAATTATGTCTTTTTCTGAATATAGATTATCAGAAAAAGACATTTCACTTATACAGGATGGGGATATTATTTTACGTCATGGCTATGGGTATGTAAGTGATATGATTGCTGATACAAAAAATGAAAAATATAAAATCTCACATTGTGCTATTATTTCAAAAGATTCTTTAACAGGAAAAATTAATGTTATACATTCTGTTTCACAAACATTAGCCGAATTTGATGGAATTCAATCTCAACCACTTGAGATTTTCCTTAATGATTGCAAAAAAAATTCTGTCATTATTTCTCGATATAAACATAATAAAAAAATATCTGCCTCTGAAATCAGTGAAAGAGCTAAATATTATCTGAAACAAAAAATTCCTTTTGATTACAAATTCGACCTTTTTGATCATCAAAAAATTTATTGTACCGAATTAATCTATATGATTATAAAAGATGTTTTTAATGATGATATTTTTTTATACAGTTCAAATAAAAATCCAAAAGATATAGATTTTTCGGTATTTACCGATACAACACATTTTGAAGTTGTTCTTAATCATAATTTAAGAACAAATTAATTTATTTTCTTTGTAATTATTTTGAATTTTATTTAATTCTTTTATCATAATAAAACAAAACAATCAAATATGTCAATATAAAATAATGTTATATACATTTGCATATAAAAACATATAATAATGACTAAAAAACTAAAAATTGTAGCAGAGATTAAAAATTTTATTTTAATATTTTCAAGTATTTTCATACCTTTAACCGCAGTTAAATCACAGCAAAATACTCAAATATCAGAATCAGGTGTTATTACATTAATATCATCGAATTTTGATTCAATAATAAATTCTAATAAAGTTGTTTTAGTAGACTTTTGGGCAAAATGGTGTGGTCCTTGTCGTATGCAGTCTCCTGTAATTGAAGAAGTTAAAAAAGAAATAGGTAACAGTGCCGTAATTGGCAAACTTGATATTGATAATAATC
>JAKIYJ010000095.1 GCA_022708585.1 Bacteroidota bacterium | reverse complement strand
TGTCTTCTAAAAAAAAACAAGATTGAGTTTTTTTCAATAATGAAAAATAAAATTTATTTTTTCAATGAAGATATTGTATTTAACTTGCTTTATAGAAAAAAAATAAAACAATGGCTTATTAATGTTGTTGCCAGTGAAAATAAATCTCTTGAAAATTTAAATTATATCTTTTGCTCTGATGAATATTTACTTAAATTGAATATTGAATATTTAAAACATTATACTTTAACTGATATCATTACTTTTAACAATTCAAACAATAAAGACATTATAAATGGCGATATTTTTATAAGTATTACAAGAGTTAAAGAAAATGCTATTAAATATAATCAAATTTTTTATGATGAATTATTAAGAGTGATTGTACATGGAGTATTGCATCTTTGTGGATATAAGGATAAATTGTTAAAAGATAGAAAAGTTATGAGAGAAAAAGAAGATTACTACCTTTTAGGGTATAAAAATTTATGAAATCAGGTTAAAATTATTTTTTTATAAGTTTGTCTTTCTTTAATATGCTATGTTTTTACAGTCTAATTTAAAATTATTTATTATGAAAAATTCCAAATTAGAAAAACTATGCAGTATCAGTGTTTCAATTTTTTATCTTGTTAAAACATTAGAAAAAGACATGCTTAAAAATTTCAGCATATAAATAAATTGAATAGTAAAAGTAACAAATCAGCATTAAAGATAAGGGAAGGGATAGAACAGCCTTCTCAAATTAATAGGAAAGCTGCCAAGGAATACAGAATACATAAAAAAAACATTTTATTGCCCGATGATTATCTAAAAGAGATATTAAAAGGGAATAGAAGTGTTTTAAGCAAGGCGATTACTTTGGTTGAGAGTACTCTTGCTGCACATCAAGAAATAGCACAAAAAATAATTGAGCTTTGTGTTCCTTATGCTGGAAATTCTATAAGAATTGCAGTAACTGGGATACCAGGTGTTGGTAAAAGCACTTTTATTGAATCTTTAGGTAAATATTTAACTGCATCAGGGCGGAAGGTTGCAGTATTGGCTATTGATCCAACAAGTACAAGAACGGGGGGAAGTATTCTTGGTGATAAAACAAGAATGGAAGAATTATCTGTTGACCCTCATGCTTTTATACGTCCTTCCCCTTCTGCTGGAACACTTGGAGGAGTTGCCAGAAAAACAAGAGAATCTATCATCTTATGCGAGGCAGCAGGTTTTAATACCATATTCATAGAAACTGTTGGAGTAGGACAAAGCGAAACTGTTGCACATTCAATGGTTGATTTTTTTCTTTTACTTATGATTGCTGGTGCAGGCGATGAATTACAGGGAATAAAACGTGGCATAATGGAAATGGCAGATGCTGTTATTATTAATAAATCTGATGGAGAAAATAAATTAAAAGCGGAAATTGCTAAAAAAGAATATGAAAAAACTTTGAAATTATTTAGACGGCCTCCTTCGGGCTGGCAACCTATAGCTGGAACTTGTTCGGCTTTAACCAAAGAAGGAATCCCAGAAATATGGGAAATTATCAGTAGATATTATGAAATAACAAAAAAAAATGGATGGTTTGACAAAAATAGACAGGAACAGGCATTATACAGTATGCACGAAATGATTAAGGAGTTTTTGACATCTAACTTTTATAATAATCCTAAAATTTCTTCTCTACTCATTGAACAGGAAAATGCTTTGAAAAACAATAAAACAACCAGTTACCTGGCCGCTCAATTACTTATAGATGCTTATAAAAAAGAAATTGAATAAAATGTCTCGTTGATGCGTCTTTCATATTGACGAAGGCTTTTAATTGTCTCGTCCTAAAACAGGTTTACACAAAAAAATGTATAAAAAAAGTAAACTTATTTTCAGGAGGATACACTATTTAACAGGTTGAATTTGTAAATCAATCAAGTTGTAAATAATTTATACCTCTTCGAAGAAGTAACCAGTGTTTTTATGTCTCCCCGGCGGGATTCGAACCCACGACCCGCTGATTAAGAGTCAGCTGCTCTGCCAGCTGAGCTACGGAGAGAATACAAATAATGTTGCAAATGTATTAAATTTAAATGGAATACATAGAAATTTAGATAAAAAATTAAAAGTTTTATTCTTCACAAAATTTAATGTCTTTAATATTTAATTGTAAAAAGAGTTTATCATTCCATTTGTTAAGGTCTATGTGATAACAAACGTCGAATTCTTTACCGGCGAGTATATCATTTATGTGATCGCCCTGATTAAAAGCGATTGCGGGGACAGGGAATCCACGATGGTGTGGATGTATGAGGTTTAATTTAAGATGATTATTTCCAACTATTTTTGCATATCCGGTATCAATAACTTTATGACTTTTAAATACAGGAGACATATTCCCTGGGCCAAAAGGTGCAAATTTTTTGATTAAATTGTAAAAATTGAGAGTTATATCGTTAATAAAGAGAGAATCATCTATTTCTATTTCAGGTACCAGCATATAATCTTCAATCTGGGCAGATACTGTTTCTTCAAATTTTTTTCTGAATGCCTCAAGGTTTTCATATTTAAGCGACAATCCTGCTGCATATTTATGTCCTCCAAAATGTTCAAGATATTCACCGCAAGCATCTATAGCATTATAGATATCAAAATCTTTAATTGAACGTGCTGAACCACAAACAAGGTCATTGGAGCGTGTTAAAATAATTGTAGGTCGATAAAATGATTCTGAAACTCGCGATGCGACAATTCCAACAACTCCTTTATGCCAGTCTGGATTATATAGAACAGTTGATTTACTTTTACGTAATGTTTCATCTGAATTAATCATTTCTATAGCTTGGGCAGTAATTAAAGTATCCAGATTTTTACGTTCTGTATTAGTATTATCAATATATTTACCTATTTTCAATGCTTCTTCTTCATTATCACAAATAAGTAATTCTACCGAATTATAAGCATTTTCAATTCTGCCTGTTGAATTAATTCGAGGTCCTATTAAAAAAACAATATCATTAATAGTTAATTCTCTGTTAAAAAACAAATTATTATCATTTTTCTCATCAACACATTCTATATTTCGTATTATTTTGCTATATTTTAAAATAGATTCTATTCCTGGTCTGGGTTTTGAATTTATCAGTTTAAGTCCATAATAAGCAAGTATTCTATTTTCGCCAGTAATGTTTACTATATCAGAGGCGATGCTCACAGCGACCAAATCAAGATATTGAACCAGTTCATTAAAAGGCAAGTTTATGTATTTGGAATAAGCCTGAATCAATTTAAAACCGACTCCACAACCTGATAAATCATCATAAGGATATGAAGAATCGGGGGTTTTAGGATCCAAAATAGCAACAGCAGGAGGAAGTTCATTGCCAGGTATATGATGATCGCAAATTATAAAATCAATATTTTTTGACAGTGCAAATTTTACTTCTTCAACTGCTTTAATACCACAATCAAGCGAAATAATTAATGTAAATCCATTATCAGCAGCATATTTAACACCATTATATGAAACACCATAACCTTCTTGATAACGATCAGGTACATAATAGCCAACTTGCATACCCAGTTTTTTCAAGAAAGTATAAACAAGAGCAATAGCGGTAGTTCCGTCAACATCGTAATCGCCATAAACAAGAATTTTTTCATTATTTTTTGCCGCAAGTTCTATCCTTTTTACCGCCAATAACATATCTTTCATAAGAAAAGGATCATGTAAATCGGACAAGGTAGGGTTAAAAAAAGATTGAGCTTCTGCCGAAGTTTTTATACCTCTTTGTACCAAAAGATTAGCAATATGATTATTAACATTTAGTTCATCTGCTAATTTATTTATTATAGAATTATCCCCTCGTTGTTTAGTAACCCAACGTTTTTTCATTTTATCTCAATGTATTAATTGTCAAATTTACAAAAATTCGGTTGTTTTTTGAGGTACTAAATAAATTTTTTTTCTACAAATGATAACATAATTGTATTCAAGTTGTAAATGCAACTTTTTGTGAATGTAAAGGTTATAAAAAATAACAGCACCTCAAATTTATTTTTAACCAGGACAGAGGCAATTTATTTTTTAGCCAGTATATTTGTCAGCGTGGTAAGAAGAACGTACTAATGGAGAACTTTCAACAAAAATAAATCCTTTATCAATAGCCACTTTTTGGTATAAATCGAATGTATCAGGGGTCACAAATCTATGAATAGGATAATGTTTAATGGAAGGTTGTAAATATTGGCCAATAGTAATAATTTTGCAACCAGTATTTATAATATCGTCCATAGTTTCGTATATTTCATCGTCAGTTTCTCCTAATCCAACCATAATTCCTGTTTTGGTTTTCATTTTGTTTTCAGCCAGAAATTCAAGTACTTTCAAACTTGTATCATAATTGGCTCTATTGCGTACCAAAGGAGTTATTCTTCTGACAGTTTCGAGGTTATGTGAAACGATGTTGGGTTTAGCTTTAATAATAATATTTAAGTTATTTGTATTTAATTGGAAATCGGGGATAAGAGTTTCGATAGTAACAAGGGGGCAATTTTTTCTTATTTCATAAATCACATCAGCCCAGTGATTAGCGCCTCCATCGGGCAGGTCATCGCGTGTAACACTTGTAATTACAACATGTTTAAGATTTAATTGTTTTATTATTGAAGCTATATGAGCAGGTTCTTCTGGATCGGGAGGCAGAGTTTTTGCATTTGTAACATTACAAAATTTACAATTACGGGAACAGGCATTACCAAGTATTAAAAAGGTAGCAGTATGAGTTTTCCAGCATTCTGCCTGGTTTGGGCAATTAGCACTTTCACAAATAGTATGTAAATTTGAAGCAGTTAATTTACTTTTAAGATAATAATACTCTTCAACATCTGTTAATTTAACTTTGAGCCATTGTGGTTTTCTTAATAATAGTTTGTTATTGTTATCAGATGTATTATTATTTGACATGAAAAATCAATATTTTCTTTTACCAAAATTGAAACTCAGATAAAAAGAGAGAAAATAATATTCGCTTTTATTAAAAGCCATAATTTCAATTGGTTTAGGATAAAAGTCTACACATATACCTGTTTCGAGAGCTCTTAAATTTTCATTCTCGGTTCCAAATTCGAAATTCAACCCTGTTTTTGTGTAAATACCGGGATAGAATTTTAAATGATCAAATCCTTTTGCAAATGGACCCCTTCCATAAATATTATCTGTATAATGTTCGTCAGAATTATATCTTTCCAGAGTAATATCATACTCGCCTGGCATATTAAAATTAATAATATATAAATAAACAGGTTTAGTAATGCCAAGAGAAAAACCTCCATAATAAAAATATCTGACTTCTACTCCTCCCCATAATGGTTTTTCATTAACAATCCTTTGAATTCCAATGCCAGTCCTAATAATAAACAAATTGTTCAATTTTCCATAAACATAACTTTTAGCATTATCATAAGCATTCAAAGATTTTATTTCCTTGGGATGTTTCATTTCAACAAACTCGGCTTCAAGCATTCTTTTTTTAAAACCTGTTAAGTGTTTACCATTATAATAAGCTATCCCTAATCCTCTTGATGCAGCAATTACATTAACACTCCATTCCTTTTTAAGAAGGATGCTGTTATCACTTTCATCAAAATTATCGGAAAATGATGCAGTATCAGATTGTGCATAACTTACATTAATAATAAAACATATCTGTAATAATAATATTAAATGAAGTTTGCACATAATACTTTTGAAAAGTAAAAAATCTTTTTTAAAGAAAAATGTTCAAATCTATTATAATCAGGATTGCTGTTTATCTTTTGAAATTTCTGTTTTGTGTTTACTGTATGCATCACAACGTTCATGAACTTTACACGAAGTTGCAATGAGAAATAAAATAAAAATCGATATCAAAATTACAGCAAATTTTTTCATTTGTTTCAAAGTATTAAATTATTGTTAATATTTATATTTTATCTATCATCTTTTCTATATTCATCTTCTATGTTTATGTTCAAAATAAAAGTTTAGTTAAGGAAAAGATATATATTTAATTGATATTGTATTATTTACAAATAATTTTATGTTTTAAATATTTGAGGTAAAATTACTATTTTTTT
>JAKIYJ010000094.1 GCA_022708585.1 Bacteroidota bacterium | reverse complement strand
TACTGGCATTATAAATCGCTTGGACAAGAAGTTGAATTTATACAACAGTTCTGGTACGGTTTTATAAAAATTATTCCCATAATATTTATAACATACATCGCTGGATTAACAGTAGAAGTTGCTTTTGCTCAAATAAGACATGAAGAAGTGAACGAAGGATTTTTTATTACTGGTATGTTAATTCCTCTTATATTACCTGTTGATATACCATTATGGATGGTATTTGTTGCAACAATTTTTGCTACTTTGATAGGTAAAGAGATTTTTGGAGGTACAGGAATGAATATTTTTAATCCTGCTTTACTGGCAAGAGCCTTTTTGTTTTTTGCATATCCATCCAAAATGACAGGAGACAAAATATGGGTTGGAGGTTTGTCAAAAGCTACAGAAGTCGTTGATGGTTTTAGTGGAGCTACTCCCCTGTCGTGTACAATAACTGGCAATTTTAATCAAATACCTGATTTATGGGATTTATTTATCGGCATTATACCAGGATCAATAGGAGAAACATCTAAAATTGCAATATTACTGGGTGCAATACTTTTACTTGTTACAGGAGTAGCAAGCTGGAGAATAATGTTATCTGTTTTTGCAGGAGGAATAACAATGACACTTATTTTTAATGCAATAGGTTTAAATGAATATATGCGATTAACTCCATTAACTCAAATACTAATGGGTGGATTTATGTTTGGAGCAGTATTTATGGCAACAGATCCTGTCAGTGCTGCTCAAACAAATAAAGGAAAATATATATATGGTTTCCTCATTGGATTATTCTGTATTATGATAAGAGTACTTAACTCCGCCTATGCAGAAGGTATGATGCTTTCAATATTGTTAATGAATGCCTTTGCTCCACTTATTGACCATTTTGTTATTAGTTCACATATAAAAAAACGTCTTCGGAGAGCAAAAATTAAATCTTAATTAAAAATCTATTAAAATAATGTTTAGCAACAGATATATATTTATTTATTCAACAATATTAGTAATAGTAGTAGCTATTGCTATCACTTTAACATCATTGACGCTTAAACCCAAACAACTTGAAAATATCAGAATCGAAAAAATGCAAAATATTTTAAAAGCCGCTAATATCAATGCTGATAAAAATAATGCTAAAAAACTTTATGAACAATATATAACTGAATGTTTTGCTGTAAATATAAAAGGAGAAAAAATTAATAATATTAATGCTTTCAATATTGACCTGGAAAAAGAATTTAAAAAAAATAAAGTAGAACAACAATTACCTGTTTATGTATGTACAGGCAAAAATTCAGAAAAATATTATATCATCCCAATAAAAGGTAAGGGTTTATGGGGCCCAATATGGGGTTACATAGGATTATGCGATGATTTCAATACTATTTATGGAACATTCTTCGATCATCAGGGCGAAACACCAGGATTAGGAGCTGAAATCAATACAGATAAATTTCAAAATAACTTTAAAGGGAAAAAAATATTTGATGAAAAAGGAGAATTTACTTCTGTAAAAGTTATAAAAGGTGGTGCTAATCCAGATGATATACATAGTGTAGATGCTATCTCCGGCAGTACAATCACCAGCAATGGTGTTAGTGAAATGATAAAATCTTGTTTATCTCTATATATTGAATTTTTTAAAAATCAAAGACAAAAAGAAATTTGCTATGATAAACAATAATAATATTACAAAAAATAAAGAACCTTTGTTTTCTGCTAAAAATTTGAAACTGTTAAAAGGACCTTTGAATGAGGTTAATCCAATAACAATTCAAGTACTTGGTATATGTTCAGCACTTGCCGTTACCGTTCAAATAAAACCAGCATTAGTTATGGCAATATCCGTAACAGTTGTTGTGGCTTTTTCAAATCTTATTATTTCACTTATTAGAAATACTATCCCATCAAGAATAAGAATTATAGTACAACTTATAATAGTAGCCGCATTAGTTATTATTGTTGATCAATTTTTAAAAGCTTATATGTATGATGTAAGCAAAAAACTATCAGTATTTGTTGGACTTATAATAACAAATTGTATAATTATGGGGCGACTTGAAGCTTTTGCAATGAATAATAAACCATGGCCTTCTTTTCTTGACGGTATTGGTAATGGTTTAGGCTATGGTATAATACTGGTAATAGTTGCTTTTTTCAGAGAATTACTTGGTTCAGGTAAAATATTGGGGCATCAGGTTGTTCCCCAATCATTTTATGATGCTGGATATATTGACAATGGACTTATGATACTTCCTCCAATGGCTCTTATAATTATTGGAATAATAATATGGATTCAGCGAAGTATTTCGAAAAATATTGTTAATAATTAATAATATAAAAATTATTATATTATATGGAGAATCTTATTAATTTATTTGTACGTTCAGTATTTATAGATAATATGGTATTTGCCTATTTTTTAGGTATGTGTTCTTTTATTGCAGTATCAAAAACAGTAAAAACTTCTATAGGATTGGGTATTGCGGTTATTTGTGTACTTGTTATCACTGTTCCACTTAACTGGTTAATAGAAAATTATTTATTAAAGGAAGGCGCACTAACATGGATAAGCAGTGATTTTGCAAATGTAGACCTTGATTTTCTCAGTTTTATTTTATTTATTGCTACTATTGCTGCTATGACTCAATTAGTTGAAATGATAATAGAAAAATTTTCGCCTTCGCTTTATAATGCACTTGGTATATTTCTTCCATTAATAGCCGTAAATTGTGCTATTCTTGGTGGTTCCTTATTTATGCAACAACGCGAATTCAATACAATAGCAGAGGTTTCTGTTTATGCTCTTGGTTCAGGAATTGGCTGGGCTCTGGCAATAGTATCAATAGCAGCTATAAGAGAAAAAATAACTTATTCCAATATACCTGCACCATTAAAAGGAACAGGAATAACATTTATTCTTACAGGACTAATGGCAATTGCTTTTATGAGTTTTATGGGAATTAAAATCTAAACAATATTTTAATAAAAATGATATTTCTTACTATACAAACAATCTTAATTATTAGTATACTGGTATTCTTTATTGTAATCATTCTCCTGGTTATTCTTTTATTGTTTGCCAAAGCTAAATTAACAGTCTCAGGCCCAGTAAAGATTAAAATAAATGGAGAAAAAGAACTCGAAGTTAATGCTGGTTCTAGTTTAATGACAACTCTTGCAGAACATCATATATATTTACCGTCTGCATGTGGAGGTAATGGCACTTGCGCTTTATGCAAATGTCAGGTTGTTTCAGGCGGAGGAAATATTTTACCTGTCGAAACACTGCATTTTACAAGAAAACAACAATTGGAACACTGGCGATTAAGCTGTCAGGTAAAAGTACGTGAAAATATCGAAATCATTATTCCAAAAGAAATCTTTGGCATTAAAAAATTGGAATGTGAAGTTATTTCAAATCACAATGTATCTACTTTTATTAAAGAACTAATACTTAAATTGCCAGAAGAAGAAATTTTTACATTTGAACCTGGCAATTATATTCAGGTAGATGTACCTGTATGTGAAATTAATTTTTCGGATATGATAATTGAAGATAAATTTAAAAATGAATGGAATAAATTAAATATCTGGAAACTTAAAATGAAAAATACAGAGCCAACTACGCGTGCATATTCTATGGCAAATTATCCCGCCGAAGGCAATATCGTTAAACTGAATATACGTATAGCAACGCCCCCATGGGATGTTAAAAAACAATCATTTAAAAAAGTAAACCCCGGTATATGTTCTTCTTATCTATTTTCTCGAAAACCAGGTGATAAAATTACCATTTCGGGTCCTTATGGCGAATTTCATATACAACACACCCAGAGAGAAATGGTATATATTGGTGGCGGCGCTGGAATGGCTCCCCTGCGATCTCATATATTGCACCTTTTTTTAACTGAAAAAACTAATCGTAAAGTATCATTCTGGTATGGAGCACGTTCTCTACAGGATATATTTTATGAAGAAGAATTCAGAAAATTGGAAAAACAATTCGCAAACTTTTCTTTTAACATCGCTCTATCAGAACCTGAAAAAGAAGATAATTGGACAGGATATACAGGTTTTATACATCAAATTGTCTTCGATAACTATCTGTGTAAACATCCTGAACCAGAAGAAATAGAATATTATTTGTGCGGACCCCCTGCAATGAACGATGCTGTTCTCAAAATGCTTGACAGCTTAGGAGTACCACATGAAAATATACTCTTTGATAATTTTGGATAATAAACTAAAAATAATTCTAATAACAAGGCTCTTCAAAAGGACACATCAGCACACAATCTTTCATAACAAGATAATTTCCAAACTTGTCATAAACTTTGCAGTTAAAATTAGCTTTAACTCTCATCAAAACACCAGGTGTTAAAAGATTTGCTTCGGTAAAAATGAATTGACTGCCCGATTGATCACCCCATTGAGTAGAATAAGAATCCCCTTTGCCATCGACCCAGGTTATTTCAACACCATTAATAGTATAAGGATTAACTGTTGTTGTATCAACATTAACCAGAGAGTACCAGTTGACTGATAAACCTGGTTTAAAATAATTGTTAAACAATGAATCCCCATTCCAACTCGCTTTCCTGTAAATATTTTTAAAGCAAACTCTAATCTTTTCGTTTGAAAGTATATAATAGCCTGATTTCTGCTTAAAGCCGGTTCCATAAGTAGCAAAAAATTCAACCCCATTTGTACCACACCCACCGGCTTTATATAAACCGTAACCATTAACATCTTCGGTAAATGACTTGCTAATATCCTTTACCTTACCTGTAAAATAATATTTATCCTTGGGAGGTTCGTATGGAGTCTCCCTGTCTTTTTTGCAGGAAATACTACTCCCAATTAATATTATTAATAAAAATAATAAGTAATATTTTTTCATTGAATGATAAAAAATAAAATTAATGTCAATTTGTGTATTTTAAAATATTCTTTCTATTATCACAACATTATTGTTGTTTAAAATAATTATACAAATTTACAAAATTTATTAAAAATATCAACAATGATTAATTATTAAATTATTTTTTTTTTGATAATTTTTCTGTAATTTCAAAGATAAATTAACCAGACCATTCTCGTCCTCGTTTGTAACGAGGACGCAAAGTTTATGCAAAAATATTTTTGTATTTGCCATATATTTTATGAGTTCACTCCGAAAAATTGATAAATTTAATTGCGGATTGTTAAAATTAAATTTTTAGACTTTTCGGAGTGGGTTTAAAACATATAATATCATCGTATAAATCAAGACAAATAAATTACTGATTTTGCTATGATATGATACAAATCCGCATTATGTATATTATATTTTTTCTTTTTGTTGTAATTGTTGTATATAAATAGCACGATTAATTTGTTCACGTCTTTTTACAGAAGGTTTTGTATATTTTTGGCGTTCACGTAATTCTTTAACAACACCAGTTTTTTCAAATTTTCTTTTAAGTTTTTTTAAAGCCCTGTCAATGCTTTCACTTTCTTTTACAGGTACAATAATCATATTATTTTATTTATTTTATATTGAAATTATATTTATTTAAAATTCAGATTGCAAAATTAAGTAAAATAAATTATATAACAAATATCAAATTATAAATTATTCATAAAAAAAGTTGTAATGCGATTAAACAAGTGTATTCTTGTATATCCACCATATATACCATGATTTTTATCTGGATATATTTGCATTTCAAATTGTTTGTTGGCATTAACAAGGCTGTTAATAAGTTCCATAGAGTTTTGAAGATGTACATTATCGTCAGCGCTTCCATGAACTATCAAAAGTTTTCCTTTTAATTTTTTTATGTGATTTATAGGGGAATTATCATCATAACCTTTGGGATTTTCGGCCGGGGTTCGCATAAATCGTTCGGTATATATGTTGTCGTAATATCTCCAGTTAGTAACAGGTGCAACTGCTACGCCAGTAGAAAACAAAGCTGCTCCTTTTGTCATACACAATAAAGTTAAATAACCTCCAAAACTCCATCCCCATATACCAATTCTTGATTTATCAACATAAGGAAGCCCTGCCAGATATTCTGCACCGGCCATCTGGTCTATTGTTTCATATTTCCCAAGTTGCAAATAAGTACATTTTTTAAACTCTTCACCTCTTCCTCCTGTTCCCCTGCCATCGATAGAAACAATGATATATCCTTTTGCCGCCATAAGCT
>JAKIYJ010000093.1 GCA_022708585.1 Bacteroidota bacterium | reverse complement strand
TGAAGGTGAATATATTATAGCTGTTAATGGTCAGGCTGTCAACAATACTGATGATATTTATAAGTTGCTTGTTAATACTTCTGGCAAACAAGTTGAACTAACCGTAAACAGTAAGCCAGAACTAAAAGGCAGTCGTAAAACTATTGTTATTCCTCTTGCTGATGAAAGTCATTTGTATTATTATAATTGGGTCCAGGAAAATATTCGTAAGGTTAATGAAGCCACAAATGGTAAGGTTGGTTATATTCACATACCTGATATGGGTGTTCAGGGTTTAAATGAATTTGCTAAATATTTTTACCCCCAATTATCAAAAAGAGCTTTAATTATTGATGATAGGGGCAATGGAGGAGGCAATGTTTCTCCTATGATTATTGAAAGATTGAATAGAGAAATGGTATTGATGAAAATGTCAAGAAATACAAGACCATCTGGTGGACAATTGGCTATGGTTTATGGACCAAAAGTATGCCTTATTGATGCTTATTCGGCTTCCGATGGCGACCTTTTTCCATATCAATTTAAGCAAATGAAAATAGGAAAACTGATAGGTGTTAGAACATGGGGAGGGGTTGTTGGAATAAGAGGCAGTTTGCCTTTTATTGATGGAGGCTCTTTATCAAAACCGGAATTTTCTCATTATGCTGTTGACGGAACCAACTGGATTATTGAAGGCTATGGCATTGATCCTGATATTTATATTGATAATGATCCTGCCAAAGAATATGCAGGCGAAGACGAACAACTTAATAAGGCTATTGAAGTTATTATGGAAGAAATGAAAAATTATCCTTCAAATTTGCCCGATATCCCTCCATTCCCTGATAAAAGTAAATGAAATAATTAAAATACTATGTATATGATAAAATATGATACTAATTCAACAATTATTTATATAAATCTAATTATTAACAATAAATATTTTTTAAAATGAAACGTACGAGATTTTTTTTAATAATTACAATGTCATTAATATTTGACATTAAATATTTTGCTTTTTCGCAATTTGTTTATAATAATGGTGCTGAAATATGTATCAGACCTGGTGCAGTTATGAAAGTATCAGGTGATATTAGCAATAGCAATTCAGGCAAATTTGATAATCGTGGTTTACTTTTAGTTGATGATGACTTCACTAATAATTCTCATACTTATGGGGATGGGGATTATTACATATCTGGCAACTGGATAAATAACGGGCTTTTCACCTGTGGCTTGAGTGATGTCGTTTTAAATGGTAATATCCAAAATATAGGAGGTAATATCTCTACTTATTTTTATAATCTTGAATTATCCGGTACAGGAACTAAAAATTTACAAATAAATACTTATGTTAATAATGATCTTAATTTGAACGATAAAGAGTTATCAACAAATGATTTTACAATGTTTATTGAAAATACTTTTACAAATGCGATACAAAGGACGAGTGGATTTGTAAGTTCTTTACAATCAGGGGGGCTGTCCAGAAAAACATCTGCAAATGCCGTTTATCTTTTCCCTGTTGGTTCAAGCACAGGCACATTGCGTTACAGACCTGTTGAAATAGTTCCACTTGACACTTCGACTACTAAATATCATGTAAGAATGGCTAACATAAATGCTACCAACGAAGGTTATGATTGCTCTGCATTAGGACCTGATTTATGCTCTGCCAATCCTTATTTTTATCATTTAATTGATAGAATCTCTGGTACTGCAAATGCTGATATAATTATTTATTATGATACTATTGCTGATGGTAACTGGGAAGGCATTGCCAACTGGAAAAATAATCCTACAAATAAATGGATTAAAATTTTTCCAGTACAACAAGTTGTTTCTTCCCCTTTAAGTTCATTATCTTTTTATAATTGGAATGATTTTTCCAATAAACCTTATATTCTTACCAAAAATCTTATTAATGTTACAATAAATCCTGTATCTCCGATATGTGAAAATAATAAACCCATTTTTCTTTCTGCTTCAATTGGTGGTGGTTTATGGAACGGTAATGGAATAATTTATCCTAATAGTGGAATATTTGATCCTCAGGCTGCAGGCCCTGGCACACATCAGGTGATTTATACTTTGCTGGTACCCTGTGGCAACAGTAATACAATTGATATTATTGTTAATCCTGTTCCATCTCTTTCAGCAAGCGTAACAGATGAAAGCTGCATAGGAGCAAATGATGGTACTATTACACTTAATGTATCGGGAGGCACTCCTGCCTATACATATAGCTGGAATGCCGGACAAAATAATTCAAATTACCTGAATAACTTAATGCCAGGCATTTATTATGTTAAGGTAACCGATGCTTCCGGCTGCAAATCAATGGATAGTTTTGAGGTTTTTGCAAGTAATGAAATATGTTATACTCCTCATGCCTTCGTACCTAACATTTTTTCTCCCAATGGTGATGGGCAAAATGATGTTCTTTATGTTAAGGGCAAGGGAATATTGTACATAACATTTATTATTTATGACAGATGGGGAGAAAAAGTTTTTGAAACAACAGACATTTCAAAAGGATGGGATGGTCAATATAAAGGACATATACTTAACAATGGCAGTTTTGTTTATTATTTAAAAGCGCTGTTAAATAATAATAAAATAATCGAAAATAAAGGTACTATTACATTAGTAAGATAGTATCTCCCATTAACTTAATACCTTAATTAATATGAAAACATTAAATTTTTTTTTGGTAATAACAGGCTGTACTTTAATTATAAATATTGTAACGGCCCAGGATGTTCATTTTTCGCAGTATAATAATTCACCTCTTGTTATTAATCCATCCAATGCGGGATCGATTAATACAGATTACAGAGTTAATTTGAATTATAAAAATCAGTGGAGCAGTATTCATCAGGCTTATGCAACCTATTGTTTTTCTTATGATATGGGTTTGTTAAAAAAAGAAATTCATAGTGGATATCCTGCCATAGGTATTAATATTATGCAAGATATTGCAGGCGAAACAAGGCTTGCCAATACCAATGCTTCTCTTTCTTTTGTTTATCATGTGCCAATTAAAAATACACAGTATTTAAGTGGCGCTATTCAGGCCGGGATTTTGCAAAATTCGATTGATGAAAGTAAATTGAAATGGGATAATCAATATATAGGTGAAGCAGGTTTTGACCCGAATCTGCCCTCAGGCGAAAATTCTTTTTTTGAAAATGTCATAGCAGGTGATTTTTCAGCTGGTTTATCCTGGAACTATAATTCAAAAATATCTTATTTAAATGCTAATGATGCCCGTTCAATTACTCTTGGTATTGCAGGATTTCATTTGAACCGTCCGTTTATTACCTTTTATAACAATCATGAAATATATAACCTCGTTTTGTTTTTTCTGGCAATTCATATTTTGGAATAAAAAATACAAATTTAGGAATTATGCCTTCAGCGTTATTGATGTATCAAGGAGTACAGCATGAAATTATTGCAGGTTGTCTTGTAAAATATAGAATAAAGGAACCTTCACATTATACATATTATATTAATACAACTTCTGTAGCCATAGGTGGAAGTTACAGGTTCAAAGATGCTATTATATTGGAATCACAATTTGAATTTTCCGGATTTACCCTTGGTTTCAGTTATGATATTAATATTTCAAGGTTAAGAGTAGCTACTTATGGTAGAGGGGGAATGGAATTATCATTGATTTATAAGGCTTACAAAAAACGTTCAGCAAGTAAATACTGAATGTAAGTTTTTGCGGTAACAAATATAAATTGTATAAATACCATTTTAAAATCCATTGTTTTCGGCAAATTCTTTTAAACTTTTAACAAGCGAGTCAATAAGATTTTTCACAGGTTTACTTGCCATCATTTTTATCATAGGTGGAAAATCTGCTACAAAACTTATATATATTTCGGTTAATTTATCAGAATTTTGGTTTAAAACACAAATTATTGTAAAATCAATTGGTGAGACTGTATCAGATTTAAAATTTATTTGTGAATATGGTATTTTTTCATCAATTTTTATTGATATTTCTGGCAAGTTCTGTTGAACAGAGAATGAACATTTATCAGTTTCGGCATGCCAGTTTGAAATTTGTGGAGGTATAAGTTTGTTAAAATGTGTAAAATCCGAGAGAAAGTTAAACACATCAACATTGGAACGATTTATTAATACTTTTTCACTTTCTATTTGAGTCATAATAAAAAAATTTAATTTCGAAAAGTGGGAGAAAAATAATTAATTTTACAGTGTAAATACTTGCGTATTTTAATATGTGTTATGAAATAAAAAATCGCACAAAAGTATTAAAATATATATTAACAAAAATAAATAACAAGAATTGAATGTATAAAATTTTTATAAATGACAAATTGCTTTATATTACTGATCAACTTCCTCATGAAGCATATTCATCAGATGTAATAATATGCAAATCCAATGATGAAAAGTATATAAAATCGAATATTATTGAATTCAAAAAAAATCCTGGAGCAAAAAAAATGTATATATTAAAGGATAATTTTCCTGTTGATAATGGGAAAGAAGAAATTTTTTATCCATTTACATTTTTAAGAGCTGCTGGTGGGCTGGTACGTAATTTATCAAATGAATACTTATTTATTTTTCGGTACAGGCGCTGGGATTTACCGAAAGGACTTTTAGAAAAAGGAGAAAAAGGAGAAGATACAGCAATTCGTGAGGTTGAAGAAGAAACAGGAGTTAATCACTTAAAAATTGAAAATTTAATTGATACGACTTATCATTTTTTTGAGAAAAATGATGTTTTTTATATTAAAGAAACTCAATGGTTCCATATGTTTACTGATTTTAATGGAGCACTGAAACCTCAATTCGATGAATATATACATAAGGTAAAATGGTTTAACAGGGAAGAAATAAAGAATACGGTTTATCCCTCTGCATATAAATCTATCATTGAGGTTCTTAACTGTGCAGGATTATAATATATTTGCAATCTTATAACAATTATAGTACAAGATTATTCAAGCATTAACCTTTTGAAATCTGTAACTTTAAGTTCTTTATCAATTTCAGATAAATATTGTCTTATTGTTTTCTTTGGGTCACGCACAAAGTCCTGATTAAGTAAGGTTGCTTCTTTGTAAAATTTATTAAGTTTTCCCAGTGCTATTTTTTCCAGCAGGTCTTCTGGTTTTCCTTCCTGGCGTGCTTGGTCTTTACCTATTTCGATTTCTTTTGCAATAATTGAAGGGTCAACATTTTCTTTATCAATGGCGATAGGGTTCATAGCGGCTATTTGCATACAGACTTCTTTTGCGACAATATCAATATTGGGGACATTTTTTTTGTTGAATCCCATTATAGTAGCGAGTCTGTTTCCCTGATGATTATAAGCGTATACCATTGGAGCTTCTATATAAAAGAAATAATTTAGAGTAATTTTTTCACCAGTTTTGCCCATAATATTAATAATATGGTCATTTACAGTATAACCGTCAATAACAAGATTGACAAGTTCTTCTAAGGAAGTTGGATTTTTTTCAACAGCAATATCGATAATTTTATTAGCTAAATCGACAAAATCAGAAGATTTGCCTACAAAATCTGTTTCACAATTCAGCATAATAATATAGGCTTTTGTTTTGTCTTTATTGGTTTTAGCAACTACGTAACCTTCTTTATTTTCCTTATCAGCACGTTTATTAGCTATTTTTTGTCCTTTTTTTCTTAATATTTCTTTGGCTTCTTCTATATTACCTTTAGCTTCAATAAGAGCGTTTTTGCAGTCCATCATACCTGCACCTGTTTGTTGCCTTAATTTATTGATATCTGTTGCTGTTATTTCTGACATAATTAATATATATTTTTAAAATTTACTTTCTTATATTGGGTTTACGCAGAGTAGACCCTTTATTTATTTGCTTACGGGGTCTTTTGGGAGTACCATCTGCCTTTAAATCTTCATCATTTTTTTTATTTACCAGTATTTTCTTTTTATTTGAGAGATTATTATCTTCATTTTCATCATCAATAAGTTCAAGTTGATGAAGTTTATTTTCTTCTGCAACAATTTCTTCTTCTTTTTCTTCTGTTGTTTGTTTATCTTTATCGTATTTACGTTCTGCTATACCTTCTTCTATAGCGGAGACAATGCAATCCATAATTAAAGCAATAGATTTTGAAGCATCGTCATTAGCTGGTATAGGGAAATCAACATCATTAGGATTAGAATTGGTGTCAACTATTGCGAAAGTGGGTATATCCAATTTATGAGC
>JAKIYJ010000092.1 GCA_022708585.1 Bacteroidota bacterium | reverse complement strand
CATGGTTTGTTTTTGTTCCTCTTATTAATGAAATAGGAATCATTGCAGCTGGCGATATTGGGCAAAACTTCTTTGCTGTTATGAGTGCAGAAGAGATATTCAGTACTTATGTTCGTCCTGTCGGCATTGGGGCTATTGCAATGGCTGGAATAATAGGGATAATTAATTCATCTGGAGTTATTGGCAAAGCCTTTAAACTTGCTTTTTCAGGATTGTTTAAGGGGGGAAATAAAGTAGAAAATGAAATACGTACTCAAAAAGATTTGAAAATGTCTGTTGTTTTGTTGTTGTCTTTATTGACAATAATTACTATTTTTATATTTCTTCTTGTTGGAGTTCATATTACGGTTACACAAGCAATTATTGCATTAGTTACTCTCGTGGTTATATCTTTTTTATTTACTACTGTTGCTGCAAATGCTATTGCTATTGTGGGGACAAATCCTGTTTCTGGAATGACATTAATGACATTAATATTGGCATCTTTTGTATTAGTAGCAGCAGGATTATCGGGACCAACGGGAATGGTCAGTGCATTAATTATTGGCGGAATAGTTTGTACAGCTTTATCAATGGCTGGTGGCTTTATTACAGATTTAAAAATAGGTTACTGGCTTGGTTCAACTCCATATAAACAGCAAACATGGAAATTTTTAGGTACATTTATATCAGCGGCTACTGTGGGCGTTGTTATTTATATATTAAGTCAGGCTTATGGGTTTGTGAAGACAGAAGCTACTCCTCACCCTCTTGTTGCTCCACAAGCTAATGCAATGGCTGCTGTTATTGAACCTCTTATGTTACCAGGTGCAAAAGTTAATTGGATGTTATATGCTATTGGTGCTATACTGTCAATACTTTTAAATTTTATTGGTGTTTCTCCCCTTGCTTTTGCATTAGGTGTTTTTATTCCACTCGATCTTAATACTCCTCTTGTTGTTGGAGGTGTTCTTGCTTATTTAATAGGTAAAAGCAGTAAAAATGAAAAAACGGTCAAGGCACGTGTACAAAGAGGTACATTGATATCTTCTGGTTTTATAGCCGGTGCTGCTTTGTTTGGTGTTATAGGTGCTTTGTTGCTGTTTGCAGGGTTGGATCTTAATACAAATGTATGGGCAGAAGGCAGTACAGGCGGGCAATGGGTAGCTCTTGTGGCATTTTGTTGCTTGGTAGCATATTTTATCTGGGATACTTTTAGAGCAAAAGCAGATTAATCTTCCTTAATAATTACCTGATAATTTAGTCTGCTTATTTGTTCCAGTATAACCTTTTTCCCTGTTTTAACTTTATTTATGGCTTCTGTATTATAATTACGAATGGTTACAATTTTTAGATTTTCATTATATTTTATTTTATAATTCTCACCAAGAACACGAATTAAGGCATCTACTCTAACAGGATTATCATTTATACATATCGACAATCCAATAGCTGAATTTTGTATAGCGTTAACACGTATTTTAAAACTTTCCAATATTGTAAAAATATCAATTAAATTTTTCTCGGCTATATAAGAAAAATCCAGAGGAGAAATAGACAAAACTATTTGATCCGGTTTTACAATATAAAAAGTATCTTGATTATTAACATTTATTTTGTTGCTTATTTCCGTACCAGATGATTCGGGAGAAAGAAAATTTTTGACATATAATGGTATTCCCTTATTATGTAAAGGTTTTATGGTATCAGGATGTATAACACTTGCCCCATAATATGCTAATTCAATAGCGTCTGAGTATGTAAGATAATCAACTTTATGTACATCGCTAAAAAAACGTGGATCTGCGTTAAGAATTCCTGGAACGTCTTTCCAGATAACAACTTCATCTGCATTTAAAATATATCCAAAAATTGCTGCTGTATAGTCTGAACCTTCACGACCTAAAGTGGTACTGTAATTATAATTGGCACTGCCAATGAATCCCTGAGTAAGAGCCAGCTTATGAACATTATTTTCCTTATCAAGAAAATATGGTAATACCTGCAACTGAACTTTACCAATGGTTAAATCCCAGTCCAATTTTGCTTCTCTGTATTTATTATCAGTTTTTACAAGATCTCTGGCATCATAAAGTTTACACGAAAATCCTACTGAATTAATATAATGATTTACTATTAACGTTGAAACCAATTCACCATAAGGAACAATTTGATCATATTCAAAATCAAAATTTGAAGAAGGTGATTTACTTAGTTTTTGTCTTAATAAATTTATCAAATATTCAAAATCTTTATATATTTGATGCGTATCTGATGAAAATAATTCTTTTATTATATTCAAATGATAATTAATAAAATAATTTAATTTATCAGATAAATCATGTTCTGAATTGGAATAAGCAGATACGACTTCTTCAAGAGCATTTGTCATTTTACCCATTGCTGATAATATAATCATAATATCATCATTATCATATAATTTTATTATATTACTAACAGACTTAATAGATTCGGCATCTTTTACCGATGCACCTCCAAATTTGAATATTTTCATTGGTTCTGATTGTTATGTTATCTTAAATAAACAACAAATATATAAAATGATTGAATAATTGAGCCCGCTCTGAAAAGTCATTTTTATTTTGAATTATTTTTTTGATAAAATGCATTAATTAATTTAGTAGATAAATTAATTAAAAATATAGATAAAATTAATTAAAATTTAATTTATAGACTTTTCTGAGTGGCTCATATAATATATGAATAAACAATGCTTATTACTAATTATACCTTGTGAAGCAAAATATAATTTTGAAATTAAAAATGCATTTGACATAGACGTATATTTACTGTAAAAAATTTGTAATTTTGCCAGGATACAGGAATTGTAATAGATGTTTAATATAAACTGATTCAGAACTTATATTAATTTGATATTGACAATGGAACAAGAAAATCAAAAAATTATAAATGAAGTAACATCGGGTAAATACAAGTATGGATTTGTAACTGGGATTGAAACCGAAACTGTTCCAAAGGGATTAAATGAACAAATTATAAGGAGTATTTCATCAAAAAAAAATGAGCCTGAATTTTTGTTGAATTTCAGATTGAAATCTTATCGGAAGTGGCTTTCAATGAAAGAACCCAGATGGGCAAAACTTGAATATCCAGAAATAAATTATCAGGATATAATATATTATGCGGCTCCGAAGAAAAAACAAAATGATAAAAGTATAGACAATATTGACCCGGAGTTAAAAGCAACTTTCGATAAACTTGGTATTTCGCTTGAAGAGCAAAAAAGACTTGCTGGTGTTGCAGTAGATGCAGTATTCGATAGTGTCTCAGTGGCCACAACATATCAAAAAACCTTAGAAAATCTGGGTATTGTGTTTTGTTCTTTCAGTGAGGCTGTTCAAAAACATCCTGATTTGATTGAAAAATATCTTGGTACAGTGGTCCCTTATGACGATAATTTTTTCTCCGCCTTAAACTCTGCTGTCTTTTCAGATGGTTCTTTTTGCTATATACCAAAAAAAGTTAGATGTCCCATTGAACTGTCAACTTATTTTAGAATAAATGCTGCTGGCACTGGTCAGTTTGAAAGAACGCTTATAATTGCTGATGAAGGGGCTTATGTCAGTTATATGGAAGGTTGTACTGCTCCTATGCGTGATGAAAATCAATTACATGCTGCTGTTGTTGAAATTATTGCTTTAAAAGATGCAGAAGTTAAATACTCTACCGTTCAAAACTGGTATCCTGGTGACAGGGAAGGGCGAGGCGGTATATACAATTTTGTGACTAAACGTGGAATTTGTAAAGGGGCTAACTCTAAAATTTCATGGACACAAGTTGAAACAGGCTCAGCAATAACATGGAAATACCCAAGCTGCATTTTATATGGAGATAATTCAAATGCAGAGTTTTATTCCGTCGCCCTTACTAATAACTATCAACAGGCTGATACAGGAACAAAAATGATTCACATTGGGAAAAATACTGGATCCACTATAATTTCAAAGGGTATATCGGCGGGTAATAGCAATAATTCGTACAGAGGACTTGTAAAAATGACTAAAAACGCTACTAATTCAAGAAATTACTCTCAATGTGATTCTTTGTTAATGGGTGATAAATGTGGAGCACATACATTCCCTTATATAAAAGTTGAAAACACTTCTGCTATCGTAGAACATGAAGCTACAACTTCAAAAATATCGGACGATCAACTGTTTTACTGTCAGCAACGCGGAATAAGTCGTGAAAATGCTGTCGAACTTATTGTTAATGGATACGCTAAAGATGTTCTGAACAAATTACCAATGGAATTTGCAGTAGAAGCCAGAAAACTTCTTTCAATTAGCCTTGAAGGAAATATTGGATAAAAACTTTTAAACAACAATGTAAAAATCAAAAATGAAATCTCAAAATGAAAAAGTCAAAAAGACTTTGCCTTGTAATTATTCGCTCAAGCCGTATTTAACAGGGTAAGTTCAAAAAAATCTGTAATATTTATACAAAAAATTCAAAATCGTAAATCAATGCTTTCTATAAAAAATTTATATGTTTCAATCAACGGAAAGGAAATACTAAAAGATTTAAATCTTGAAGTCAAAGCAGGTGAAATTCACGCAATAATGGGACCCAATGGTACTGGTAAAAGTACATTGGCTTCTGTTATTGCAGGTAGAGAAAATTATGAAGTTGTTTCAGGTACAATAATCTATAATGGAATGGATTTACTTCGCCTCCCGGCTGAACAGCGTGCCCGCGAAGGTGTTTTCCTCGGCTTTCAATATCCTGTTGAAATACCCGGAGTCAGTATTACAAATTTTATTCGCACAGCTATTAATGAACAGCGAAAATATAAGGGACTTGACCCTATGCCAGCACAGGAATTTATTGCTAAAATGGAAGAAGTAAAAAAAATGCTGAACATTCAGTTTAATTTAGCCAATCGCTCTGTTAATGAGGGTTTCTCAGGAGGAGAAAAGAAAAAAAATGAAATATTCCAGATGGCAATGCTGAATCCCAAACTTGCTATATTGGATGAAACAGATTCAGGACTTGATATTGATGCTTTGAAAATTGTAGCAAATGGCATTAATCAAATAAAAACCGATGAAAATGCCTTTATAATTATTACTCATTATCAGAGATTACTGGAATATATTATACCTGATTTCGTTCATATTTTATTTGATGGAAAAATTGTAAAATCAGGCGGCAAAGAATTGGCTATTGAACTTGAAGAAAAAGGATATGACTGGATTAAACATGAAACTTGAAGTTCATAAAGTCTGGGATATGAACACTTTATTTTAATTAATTGATTACAAAAAAACTCGTTAATGAATACCATTTCCAGTGAAAATAAATTTTCTTTAAAAAATAAATTAATCGATATATTTGAAAATAATATCGATATATTATTGAATAATGATAATAAAATTATTAAAGAGATAAGAGAAAAGGCGATAGATGAATTTATTAAGCAGGGTTTTCCTGATTCTAAACAGGAAGTATGGCGAACAACCAACCTTTCTAAAGTAATATCACAGGATTATGATTTTTTTGTTGATTATCCACATAATACTATTGATATTGATAAGTTATTTACCTGTGATGTGCCTGATATTGATACTTATCTGGTCACTTTGTATAATGGCTGGTTTACTTATAAAAACAAACAAATTTCAATTTTAAATGATGGAACAGTCATTGGCTCTTTTGAGCAGGCTATGAAATTGTATCCCAATATGTTTGAAAAACATTTTGGACAATATGCAGCAATATCTGATAATGGGCTTATTGCCATAAATACTGCATTTTCGCAAGACGGAGTTTTTATTTACGTTCCTGATGGTGTAAAAGTCAAAATTCCAATTCAAATTGTCAGTATTGTTGACTGTAATGATAATATTTTTATTCAACCAAGGAATCTGATTATATTGGGCAAAGACAGTAAACTTACTCTAATACATTGCGATCACTCATTACATCATAAAAATAGCTTTATTAATTCAGTATCTGAAATATATATTGATAAAAATGCCGAATTGGAATATTACAAAGTTCAAAATAAGGATATTCAATCCAATTTAATAACTTCACTTTATTTCAGGCAGGAAGAAAACAGTAAACTGTCATCAAATACAATCACTTTAAATGGTGGATTAGTTAGAAATAATATTAAAGTTGAAGTAAAAGGCAGTAATTGCGAATCGGATTTAAAAGGATTATATCTTGCTGACGCTCATCAACATATTGATAGCAATGTATTCGTTGATCATATAAGTCCTG
>JAKIYJ010000091.1 GCA_022708585.1 Bacteroidota bacterium | reverse complement strand
CACCGCCTCCGCCCCAGGCTTCAACTACAATACTATTAACCCCTGCAGGAACAGTCCATGCGGGATTGGAAGAAGAAAATACTTCCATTCCCATTCCACTAAAGCTACCCACAGCCACATTTCCCAATTGACTGAGCATTTGAAAATTAGTACCGTCATACATCACAGTAACACCCATTCCACTAAGTATATCATTAGCCACAGGATCAACATTCAATTGTTTTTTTATGCTTTTAGCTCCAAGTCCGTTAACATTCAAAGTACAACCACCTGTTAAATTTGAACTGGCTGCTATAAAATTGACTACCATTCCAATAACATAAGATGTAGGTGCCGGAGAAAGTGTTACTGCATAAGAATTACCTGACCCAATATCCTGCGCATAGGTAAGAGTTCCATTTTGTATTGTTAAAGCATTAACAGCATCACCCTGATTAACAGGGTTAGAAAGATTGTTAATTTCATAATTGTTCATGTTCAGGTTTGTAGCGGCTACATGACTTCCAAGATTATCACCGTTAAAGGAACTCGCAGTTGGATCTAATGCAACAGACTCAATTTTCCATCCCTTACCAACTGGTACCGTTTGAAGTGCTGTAACGTTTATAATACTATCAAATTGGAGAGTTTTGCCTGTACCAGCAGATGGCATTATATGAAATTGTAAAACTGATACAGAAACTACTTTGTTTCCAATTGCCAGGGTTTGTCCTGAATGAAGCCAGTAAGGAGATTGCGAGAATGTTGTAGCTTGCACAGCCTGACCATCAATAAGAACAGTTGGGGTGGTCTGAGCAAAAACGCTACTACAATAAATCAATGCCGACACTACAAAAGGTAGTGACAACATTCTAAATTTTATTTGTTTTTGTTTCATATCATATAATATAATAATAGTGGGTTCTAAAAATTAATTTTTTATATTTTTTTAACACAAACTAGAACCCCTTTAAATTTATGCTAAAAAAACTTTACAATATTACAATATTTTTTATATTTATTTACAAATTTATGATATTTTTTAATTTTATTTTACAATATTGAATCCACTCTGAAAAACCATTCTTATTTTGAATTATTTTTTTATTAAAATAAATTAATCAATAACATAGATAAATTAATATAAAACATAGATAAATTTAATTATAATTTAATTTATAGACTTTTCGTAGTAAACTCAATATTTTTTCTAATAATCTTGATTTTGTTAGATTCTCACGAAATAACCAAACAGTCTTTTCATCAGATACCTTATCACCACTTGCAAGCCCTAAAAATTTTTTAAAAACTTAATCTGTCTAATATCTGATATAATATTTTTCACTTTTTGCTGTTTTTTAATCTAAAAATAATATAAATAATTAATTGTCAATTTGTTAATTTTTATAAGTTCTCTTAACTAATGTTAAAATTTTATTTAATTTTGCAAAAACAATAAATAAAAGGCCCCGTAGCTTAACTGAATAGAGCATCTGACTACGGATCAGAAGGTTACAGGTTTGAATCCTGTCGGGGTCGCTTGATGTAATATTTGATTAATTTTACGGTTATATATTTAATAAAATACTGGCATATAAGTTTTTTATATCTTGTTTAATTTGATTTTATAATATCTCTAATAAATCAATTCTTCAATTTTTTCTTTGTCGGCATAAAATATACTGTTCCAATCATTATTTTCGATATTACAATCTATGAATCTAATCAATTTATGAAAGTATAACGTACCTTCATTTCCAATAATTGAAGGAATATCGTTAAATAAATGAAAATTTACACTTTTTTGAGAACTGTTTAATGTATTATTGATAATCGCCATTCCTTTTATATTGGTAGAATTTATATTAAGATGTACAGCATATATTCCACAGGGGGGAATGAGTTTACATTCTTCTTCAACTTCGATTGAATATACTTTAAATCCATATTTATGCCATTTATCTACACTTTTATTGATTTTACCTATAATAATATATTGATGGTCTAAATAGGCATTAGCTCTTTGAATATTGCCTTCAAGTAAAGCTTTTCTAATTTTAGTAGAACTAACAGATTCATTTTGAATATCTTGTTCAGGTATTTCTTCAACAATAAAATTATGGTAACTTGACAGTTGTTTTAAATGTTCAAAATCTCCTTCACGATTATGGCCAAAATGATGATTAAAACCTATGATAATTTTCCTTGCATTTAATTTACCGACTAATATTTTTCTAATAAAATCTACTGATGACATTTTAGAAAATTCAATAGTGAAAGTAACGATAATAAGGTTATCCAATCCTGTTTTTTTGAGTAATTCTATTTTTTCCTTTTGGGAATTAATAAGCATTAAATTTTTACCAATAGTATCGGGATATAGAACTTTGCGTGGATGTGGATAAAAAGTAACAAGAACAGATTCTCCTCCAATTTCTTTAGTTGAATTAATTAAATTATTAATAATAACTTTATGTCCTAAATGAACTCCATCAAATGAGCCTGTTGTTACAACAGCATTTTTTATTGTTTCTGTTCCTTCAAAATCTCGAAAGACCTTCATTAGTTTTAATAAAATTAAAAATTACAATTAGTGTTTAACATAATATGCAACTTTTTCGAGTGATGTTATCAGGTCCAATTCTTCAAGATAAATATTTGAGGAGACATTTATAGAACGTGGAGAAAAATTCATAATACCTTTTACGCCGGCGAGAATCAACTTTTCAGAAACTTCTGAGGCGGAATCAGCTGGTACAGTGATAATACCTATTTCGATGCTTTCTTTTTTTATTATTTCGTTTAATCTGTTATAAGGGTAACAAGCAATACCTGCAAATATTCTATCTACCTTTTCGGGATTTGTGTCAAATGCGGCTACAATTTTAAGTTTAGTCCTTTGTCCAGATATATATCCTATAATAGCTCTGCCAAGATTGCCAATACCAACAACTGCTATCTTAATTCCTTGTTCACTGTCAAGAATACTGCTTATCAAATCAATAAGTTCCTTAACATCATATCCCTTACGTAAGGTTCCCGAATGACTTATAAGCATTAAATCGCGTCTTACCTGGACAGGAGTAATATGTATCATATATGCAAGTTCATGAGAAAAGATATGATCTTTACCATTTGCCAAAGCAATAAGTAAAGTTCTTCTATATTTACTTAAACGTTCAACAGTTTTTTCAGGTAAATTTTTCATATTTATTATTAAAAAATTTATATTTAAATATTATTCGGGGAAATATATTTTAAATGAAGAGCCTTGTCCGGGAGTACTTGTTACTTCAATTTTACCATTATACATATCTACAATTTTTTTTACAATAGATAAGCCAAGCCCACTACCTGTTATATTTTTAGTATATTCATTTTTAACTCTGAAAAAATCCTGAAATAATTGTTGGATGTCAGTTTTTGTCATACCAATTCCAGTATCATCAACTTGAATTAAATATTTACCATTTTCTTTTTTTATATAAATATCTACACGTCCTTTGTCTTTATTATATTTAACAGCATTTGAAATCAAATTATTCAAGATTATTTCAATTTCACTCGGATCAGCTTTCATAATTACTGGTGATCTGGAATTAAGATATACATCGATATCACGTTGTATAGCATAAGGTCTAATAGTATCTATTGATATTTCAGCTATTTTAACAATATCAACTTCCTGTATATTTTGACTTGGGGTTCCATTTTCAATTTTTGTAAAATCGAGCAAGTCAAGGATAAGATATCTCATTCCGCTCACTCTTTCAAGTGCTCTATCAACTATATGTTGATAATTATCAATATTATTACCAAATTGTTTTTCTTTAATCATAGTAAGATACCCATCAATAGCATTCAAAGGAGCTTTAAGTTCATGTGAAAGTACAGAAAGAAACTGAAAGCGTATTTCTTTACCGGCTTTATTCAGTTTCTTTGCCATTCTTTTTAAGAAAATTTGTTTAGTAATATTTTCTATTGATGATCGTAGTTCCTGAGGTGTAAAAGGTTTAGGTATAAAGTCAAAAGCTCCGTTTCGGGTTGCTTTCACAGCTACTTCAAGAGAAGCATACGATGTAATCATAACTACAAAAATATCATATCTGTTTTTTTTAATATATTCAAGAACGTCAATACCCTGAATACCTGGAAGTTTATTATCAAGTAAGACAATATCAGGAGATTGTTGATTAATTAATGTAATAGCATCTTCCCCAGAAGCAGATTCTAATACTTCATAATTAAATTGTTCATCCATAAAAGGATAATCAACTTTAAAATTTTCAAGAATTCTTTTTGTTCCTGACCTGATGCCAGGTTCATCATCTACAACTAAAACTTTTAATATAGCCATTTTTTATATTTTAAGCAATTTATTTATTTCTCTTTGCAATTTTTCAGTTTGCAAACTTTTATCCAGGAATACATCAGCTTTAATCCATTTGTTTTCATTTGATATTTCGTTGCCAAAAGAAATGCCTGTTTCAGCAGTAACAGCTGTAAGTATAATAACAGGTATATCGGGATATTGTTTTTTAAATTTATAAGTAAGAATGAATCCACTGTCTTCTGTTTCCATCATCAAATCAAAAATAGCAAGATCGGGTTTAATATTTTGTAAAATTTTTTCAGCTTCTGCTTGACTTTCCGCGGTTATAACATTAAAACCTAATTGTTCAACTTTTAATTTTATCTGATATAGATAATCAATATCATCATCTGCTATCAGAATGGTTTTCTGGTTTTTCATTATTAATTATTTTATATTAATCGATATTTTCATTATAAAAAAAGTTTTCAAAAGGTTTATTTCTTGGAATAATTATCTTAAAGCAAGTTCCTGTTTGACCTTTTGCAGGATCATCATTTGAAGTAACTTCTATCTTTCCTTTATGCATTTTAATTATTCCATATATAATTGGTAATCCTAATCCTGTTCCTTTACCTATTCCCTTTGTAGTAAAAAAAGGAGTAAATATTTTTTCCAAATTTTCTTTTGATATTCCAATTCCTGTATCTTTAATCTCTATTACTATTGCATTTTGAATTTCGCTGCAATTAACAGTTAATTCTCCACTTTCTGGCATAGCTTCTATTGCATTTTTACATATATTTATTATAACCTGTGTCATTTGGTCATAATCAAATTCGGCGTAGGGATTTATTAATTTAGAATTAAAGTTTACTTTAATATTGGAAGGTATTAAAAGTGTCTCAAGGCACTGATTAATAAAATCATTAACATTAATTTTTGAATAATTAACCTGATTTTTACGTGCAAAATTTAACAATCCACTGACTATTTTTTTACATCTATCAGCCTGTTCAACTATCAATTCAAGATCTTTTATCATAGGATTATCTTCTGGCATTTCTTCTTTCAGTATATTGCTATACATAGTAATAATACCAAGAGGATTATTCAGTTCGTGAGCTATACCAGCTGACAGTTGTCCCATAGTTGCCAGTTTTTCAGATTGTTTTAATGCCTGTTTAGCAGATGCCAATTTTTCATTTGATATAGCGAGTTCATTAATACTGGCATGCAGTCTTTCAATAGTAGCAGGCAAACACATTTCGGGTTCAGCAAGTCCCTGAATTACTGCTATGGCATGATCAATGCAGGTGTCGTATCCACATGCGCCACAATTCAACTGTTCAAGTGAAGAACTTTTACCCATTGAAACCAGTACTTTTTCAATTTCAGTTTGTGAGGGAGTAGCAAGTCTTCTATCAGCAGGAGTAAAAGATTGAGACATATCAATAGCACTAAACTCATCAATAGCCAATTGCCATTCCTGCATATTAAATGTCTCTCTTTTTTTTCGGGCATAATTTCCTATAATATTGTCTCTAACGAATTTTTTACCAAAAGGGGACATACCAGGTCCCATAGTGCAACCATCACAGCATAGAAGTTCAAGATGATGAGTTTTAAGTAAGCCGGTACTGAATTCTTTAATAGCTTCTCTAAAATCAACTCTTCCTTCGGCAACAATGATAGGGGTTTCCAATATATCCTGGGATATGCCCGTAGTTTGTAATAAACCTCTACTAACAGGGAAAACAGCACCGCGACCGCCTTGTGGGGGATCAAATTCTGACATTGTAGTTTCTTCTTCTCTAATTCTTTTTGCAGCAAGCATTTCTCGTAATTCTCTAAATGTTATGACACAATCAATCTCATCTGATTCTGCCTTTTTGGCTATACAAGGACCTATAAAAGTAATAGAAGTATTTTTGCCATATTTTTGTTTGATAACCCTTGCCATTGTAACCATTGGAGAA
>JAKIYJ010000090.1 GCA_022708585.1 Bacteroidota bacterium | reverse complement strand
TTTTTAAAACTGTCAATAACTTCTGGGACATACATTTCAAATTGTTCAAGAGCCACGCCCGATATAGAAAAACTCAATTTAAAATTAGTACCGTATTCTTTGATAAGGTTTAGAAATAAATTGTTTGCTGGCAGATAACATTTATCAGCGACTCTTTTTACGATAGATTTATTCTGGTAATCATCGTAGTAATAATGATTTTTGCCAATATCAAAAAACCTATAGGTTCTTAGCCTGAAAGGTTGATGAACCTGAAAATAAAAACAAATTGCTTTCATTATATTATTTTTTCAAAATAAATTAACCAATATAATAGATAAATTAATAAAGAACACAAATAAATTTAATTATAATATAATATTAATCAGTTCAAATTCATTGCTTTTTTATATACTTCAACAACTTTAGCGGCGGAAGAATTCCATTTTAAATTTTCCACTTCTTTTTTTTCTTCTTTAAAGACTTCGGCGAGGGCGTTGTAGTGAAGTAATCCATAGATACAATCGGCCATAGCGTCAATATCCCAGAAATCAACTTTAAGGGCGTGTCGTAAAACTTCGGACACTCCGCTTTGTTTTGATATTACAACAGGTACACTTGATCGCATTGCTTCTAATGGTGAAATGCCAAAAGGTTCAGAGACAGAAGGCATAACATAAACATCGCTCATAGCGAACAAATTTTTAACATCTTCAACATCAAGGAAGCCTGTAAAGTGGAAATTTGCAGAATCTCCGAGTTCAGCTACTCTATGGATCATACGTATAAGCATATCTCCGGAACCAGCCATTACGAATCTAACATTTTTGTCTACTTGAAGAACTTTATGAGCTGCTTCTACAAAATAATCAGGTCCTTTCTGGAAAGTAACTCTTCCAAGGAAAGTAACGATTTTTTCTGGTACAGATTTTCCATTATCGTTAATATCAACAAAATCGGAATGGTCGACAGCATTATAAACAGTAAATACTTTATCAGGGTTAAGGTCATAGCGTTCAATAACAGTATTGCGGGTATAATTGCTAACAGCAATGACGAGGTCAGCTTCATGCATTCCTTTACGTTCTATATCATAAATATTTTGATTAATATTTTCGCCGGAGCGATCGAATTCGGTAGCGTGAATATGAGCAATAAGAGGTTTTCCACTTATTTTTTTTGCAGCTATACCAGCGGGGTAAGTAAGCCAATCGTGTACATGGATAATGTCAAAGTCATTATTGGCTGCAATAGTAGAAGCCACGAGAGCATATCTTGTTACTTCTTTCATAAGATTATGTCCATATTTACCACTAAATTCATATTTTTCCTTAAAAATGGATTCTTCGTATATATTTTCTTTTTTAATATTATTTTTAACAATATTTTCAAATTCTTCGGTGCCCACATAAGGAATAAGGTTAGAACCTATTTGCATAAGTGTAATATTTTTCCAATATTGCTGATAAATTTTTAATTCAATATTAATAGCGATATCGCTTGCATTTATAATTCTAACGGATTCCTGATTTTCGTCTCCATAAGCTTTTGGTACAACAAATAGCACTTCAACACCTTGTTGAAGCAATCCTTTTGTAAGCCCGAAGCAGGCAGTTCCAAGGCCTCCACTAATATGAGGAGGAAATTCCCAACCGAACATTAATACTTTCATTACGAGTTTTATATAAGAATAAGATTAAAATTTTTAATCAAGTTAATGTATTATTTATTAATTTATTAATTTATGACAAAACGTTTAAACATATAGATTAAATATTATATTTCATTTATAAAATATTTTATTAGAGTTCATTAAGAATTTGTTAAATTAGAATAATAATCTATCAAGTATTTTATTCTTAGGATTTCGGCTATGCTCCATGCTTGTGATAATGCGCCTTTTGGTAAGTGAGGCGGGTCGCCATCATAAATTTCGGCGATAGAGCCTATACAATATTCACGAAGAGCTGGTTCAAAGCCATAATATAAATTTTTAACAGAAGGCAGAGCTGATTTACCATATACTTTAAGGCAAGACTCGGCGTAGTGTCCTGCCAACCAGGGCCAGACGGTTCCTTGATGATAAGCCATATCTCTTGAAGCCTGGTTTCCTTCATAGACGCCCTTGTAATTTGGATTTTTTGGGGAAAGCGATCTTAATCCTCGTGGGGTAAGGAGTTCTTGACGAACTTTTTCGACCACAAAATGTTGAATTTGTTCATCAACAGGGGAATAAGGCAGGGATACAGCAAATATCATATTAGGTCTAACACTCCAATCCTTATAATTGCCATCAACATAATCTGCAAGATAATTTTTTTCATCCGACCAGAAGGTATCCTTAAAAGTTTGAGGCAGTTTATCTGCTAAATTTTTCCATTCATTAACGAAATCATTATCTTCGGCTATTTTAGCCATTTCTATACTGAACATTATAGCATTATACCATAAAGCATTAATTTCGACAGGCATACCTATTCGTGGAGTAACGGGTTTGCCGGCAACTATGGCATCCATCCATGTAAGTGCTTTCCCCGGTTCTCCGCCCCATATCAGTCCCTCAGGAGTTTGGTGTATATTAAACAGTGTTCCATCTCTATAGCCTTCAAGTATAGTTTTCATTTTTTTACCATATTCTTTCCAAATTTTATGTTTAGAATCAGTGAAGTAGGCATATTGTTGCAAAGCCCAGAAAAACCATAACGAGGTATCAATAGAGTTATAAGCAGTATGATTATTGTGTCCAGTAATAGGGAAGAGTGGACCTTGAAGTTCAGAAAGCATTGAATCAATTATCTGTTTAGCTGTTTTAAAGTCTTTGGTAACGAGAGTTAACCCCGGTAAAGAAATAAAAGTATCGCGTCCCCATCTGCCAAACCAGGGGAAGCCTGCAATAATTTCAGTTTTTTTAGGTTTACGCACAATAAACTGTTGAGCTGAATTAAGGAGATTATTTTCAAAATTATTACGTGGTATACGTTTTTTAAGTTCTTGATTAAAAACGCGTTTCAGAGACAGGGGTTGTACTTCATCAAGGCTAGCACTAAAAATGACACTTTCACCTTTTTCCATATCAAATTCGAAATAACCGGGCACATATAAATCTTCGTGATAATCATAACCACGTTCCATTTCTCTTATATATTCAAAATTATACCACCAGTCGGGATTATGAATATATTCAGTTTCTTTTGAAAATTGCATATAGAGATAAGAATATCCTGTATACATTCTAAGTTTAATACCATTTTTAACATTATCATATTTTTTATCAACTCCAATATTAGCTTTTGATAACTGGTGGACATTACGAAATGCGAGGAAAGGGGTAACTCTTAATTTAACTGGTTCATTGCAATCTTCGAGTACATATCTTATAAAGACTCTGCTACCTACTTGAGAAAACAATCTTTCTTTTGTAAAAACAATTTTATTAAGGCTATATGTTAATTTAGGAATAGGTTCAGAAGTAAAGGAAGTTATGTATTTATGGCCCCTAGGGTAATAGACGCCGGGAAATCTATGTATGCCGAGGTTAAATACTGCTCCGTTTTGAATAATAGATTCGTTGACTGCTGAAACTATTACATGATTATCAGTATCGATAGCAGGTTAAGGAGTAACTAACAGTCCGTGATATTTTCGAGTATTACATTCAATAATAGTTGTACTGGCGTAAGAACCACCCCGATTAGCTCGTATTAACTCCTTGCCAAGTGAAAATTCAAGATTTACCAACTGGCTTTTATCAAAGTTTATGTAACTCATTATTTATATAATTATATAATCAAAAGTTATTATTATAAGTTTATAAAGATAGCAAAAAATATTATAAGATTAATTAATTATAAAACAATTTAATATAAAATTTATTATATATATAATAAATTATAAAAAAGAAAATTTAGCATTATCGTTAAAATAAATTCACTTATCTAATAATTTCTTAATATTATAGAAATATAATATATTTTTAAAAAAAATAAAAGTAATTATACTTATTGCAAAATTACTGAATTTTATTTAAAAAACAAGTTGAGTTAATTAGGTATAAATTATTCTGGTTAAAACCCAAGTTTACCACGTTATTTTGTAATATCTTGATTATGAGTGAACAATAAAATTGTATTGGACGTAAATATTTTGAGAAAAAAATTTTTTTTTTAATTTTAAATAAAATCAAACTGTTTTTACAACCTCTAAATGGTAAACTTGGAATCTATTGCAAAATTTTTATTTATTCTACAAAATTTTTAATTTTCTATATTTGAATAAACGATTTATTTAATCCTGTCTTCATCTTTCAAATTTTAATTTACACTTTTTGAGTTCAATTTAACTATTATGTATGCAATATTCAATAATATTCAAAAATTGATACGAGCAAATCTGTTTTTATTATTCAAATCCTTGATAATCATTACTCTGTTGAACCCTATACTATGAAACAATGAACTTATTTCTACCTAATAAGTATCGTTTATTTCAACATATATTTTCCCATTGTTGTTTAAATGATTTTTTGCAAAGTCACCTATATATTTATAATATTTTAATGGGTCATCATCGGGAACAAACAAAGCAGAATGTGGTTCATATTGCAATACATTTTTTTTCATCATTGTTTTTTCCTTTTCAGTAACATAAGGAGGATTGGAAACAATAATATCATATAGTCCAAAATTGCTGTAATGTAACCTGTTTGTAATATCAAACTCCTTGAATTCAATTGTTGTATTATTTGCCAGAGCATTTTTCATAGCAACAGTCAGTATTTGTTTAGATATATCTATTGCGGTTACAGAAGCATCAGGTATATATTTCTTTATCGAAATAGCGATGCAGCCTGAGCCTGTTCCTATATCGAGCACAGCAGGCGAAGTTATGTTATTTTCTTTACAATCCCTGATAATAATATCGGTCATTTCTTCTGTTTCAGGCCGTGGGATTAAAGTATATTGATTTACGTTAAATACAAGGTTCATAAAATAAGATTTTCCAGTAATATATTGCAATGGGCATTCATTTTTAAGTTTTTTTACAGCCTCATTTATCTTTATCATAGTAGATTCATTTATTCTCCTGTCAGCATATATCACCAGATCGGCTTTTGTTAATGAAGTATATTCTTCAAATACGGAAGCAATAAGGCTAATCACTTCTTTTTCATTATATACACTATTTAATTCATTTTTCATAAATAAAACAATATCACCAACTTTATTGCTTTTCATCTTCATATAAAAATTTTTAATTTTCGAAAATAATAAAAAATGTAATTTTGGCAAATTTATGGAAGATATTTATTATATGAAGCGTTGCCTTGAACTTGCAAGGCTGGGAGCAGATAGAGTATCACCAAATCCTATGGCGGGCTGTGTTATAGTTTTTGATGATAATATCATTGGCGAAGGGTTTCATTCTTATTTTGGTGGTTCTCACGCAGAAGTCAATGCTATTTTGAGTGTTAAGAATAAAGATTTATTACCTTTTTCGACACTTTATGTAAATCTCGAGCCTTGTGTTCATTTCGGCAAAACACCACCCTGCGTTGATTTAATCATTTCGCATAATATACCTAAGGTTGTAATTTCCAATACTGATCCTTTTGAAAAAGTATCGGGCAAGGGTATAAAAAAATTAAGAGATGCAGATATAGAAGTTATTTGTGACATAATGGAAAACGAAGGGAAGAAATTAAATAAAAGGTTTTTCTGTTTTCATAAAAATAAAAGACCTTATATTATATTAAAATGGGCACAAAGTATTGATGGATTTATTGATAGGGACAGGGCACAGGATTTAGCAACAAAAAATCAGCCTACATGGATAAGTGGACAATATATGAAAACTATTGTACATAAATGGCGTTCTGAGGAAGATGCTATAATTGTAGGTACTAAAACAGCCTTAAATGACAATCCCAAACTGACTGTCCGTGAATTTCCCTCTAATAAAAATCCTTTAAGAATAGTAATTGATAGAGAGTTGAAATTATCTGAGAGTTTGCACTTATTTGATGACAGCGCAGATACTCTTGTTATAACTGAAAAAACAAATATTACAAATAAGGCTAACGTTGAATATATAACGGTTAATTTCAACGATGATATAATCCAGCAACTATTAAACATATTATATAACAGGAATAAATTATCATTAATAGTAGAAGGAGGGAGCATATTATTGAATTCCTTTATCAAGAAAGGTTTATGGGATGAAGCACGTATTATTACAGGTAATAAAATTATAGGCAAAGGAGTAAAAGCCCCTGCAATTGAAGGTACAATTATAGAAAAGTATAATATAGATTCTGACAGCCTTGTTATCATAAAAAATAATGGCTCTATTTTAAAATAATGTTGTTAAAAAGCCTTCTCGTTCTCGTCCTCGTTTGTAACGAGGACGCAACTATTATACAAGGAAAA
>JAKIYJ010000089.1 GCA_022708585.1 Bacteroidota bacterium | reverse complement strand
AGCAACTTTGTGCCCATCTCCAACAGCTTGTACAACAGTAGAAGCCCCTCTATAAGCATCACCTCCAATAAATACATTTGAGATAAAAGTTTTATTTGTCACAGGATCGCATTTTAAAAGATCGTTATCAATAAAGTCTATTTCAACTTCTTGCCCTGTGGCAGGTATAACAGTATCAAAAGGCATAATAAATTCAGAGTTTGCAATTTTAACAGGTTTAGGTCTACCCTGTTTATCTTTACCTTCAAGTTTCATTTTTGATAGTACTATTTCTGTTACTTTGCCTTTTTCACCATTAATTTTTTCAGGAGCAACAAGTTCCTGAATTTTGATACCTTCTATATCGAGTTCATTAACTTCTTCGTAGCCAGCAGGCATTTCAGAACGTGTACGACGATACAATACAACAACTTCACCATTCTCACCAACAAGTCTTTTTGCTGTACGAGCAACATCCATAGCAGTATTACCTCCTCCAATAACGGCAACTTTGGAACCAATATTAATTTTTTTACCACTTTTTATTGATGACAAAAATTGTATTGGATCAAGTACACCGTATAAATTACTGCCAGGAACATTTAATTTGTTAACTTTTTGAGCGCCAACTGCTATATAAATATAATCATAAGATTTTTGAATATTTTCAAATTCTTTTTTATCAATATTATGATTCCAATGGAACCTTATGCCAAGGGATGCAATTCTATCAATATCTTTTTGTAAAAATGTGCTGTCAAGTCTAAAAGCAGGTATAGCTTCTGCAACCATGCCACCAGCAATACTATGAGTTTCATAAACATCTATTGCAAAGCCTTCAAGTGCAAGAAAGAAAGCAGCAGACAGTCCTGATGGGCCTGCGCCTATAATTGCAACTTTGAGCCCATTTGGAGATGCAACTTTCAATTTAAATTCATTTGTAATAGATTCCATAACAAAACGTTTTATTTCTCTTATCAAAAGGGGATTATCGTAGTTTATTCTGGTACATTTTGTTTGACAAAGATGGGTACAAACGCTGCCAAGAACAGCAGGCAAAGGATTTTTTTTAAGAATTACTTCTGCTGCTTCATTGTACAATCCTTTTGAAACATAATACATATAATCAGGAATATCTTGATTTGCAGGGCATTCATATATACAAGGTGCAGCAATACAATCAAACCGGGTTAATTTTCTGTTTGATTTAATATTGGGCGAGGTAGCAGTTTCATATTTATATAATTCTGAATTTGACACTTTATCAGCATATTTTAATAGATTTTCAAGAGATGCCTTTTTAGTATTTAAATTTTTATTTTCTGATTTGTTGATAATATATTCATCAATAGAATTAGCATTATATTTAGCAAATTCATCTGACAGTTTTTCCATATACTGACTGATTCTTCCATATCCACCTGGTTTAAGTACATCAGAGCTAACAGTAACAGGTTGTAGTCCGCAGGCAATGATTTGATGAATATTAAAGAAGTCGGCACCACCTGCAAAACTAATATCAAGATTCCCGTCAAATTCTTTTTGCAGAAGAGCTGCTACATTAATACTTATTGGGTGCAAGGCTCTTCCACTCATATAGTTCATTTTTTCATTTTCTGAGAATACATTTCTAATATTAAGACTTTCGAGAGTATTAGTAAGTTTCAGGCTAAAATCAACACCAGTATTTTGGGCAAGATTAGAAAGGTTTTTAATAATTGGAATAGCGTCATTAAATTTCAAATCATGTTCAAAAGCCATATCGGGTACAATAGTTGACCAGCATAATTTTTTATTCAGTATATCTCTTAATTTTTCGGCACCCAGCAAAGTTGGGTTTAATTTAACCGTAGTATGCAATTTTTTTTCACCAATTAAATAAGCAGCAATTTTTTCAATTTCGTCAGGTGGGCAACCGTGCATAGTACTAAGAGTAACATTATTTGAGATACAGTCAGGTATATCAATACATGTGATGCGAGGATAAAGAGATGAAAGTTCATTAATTTTTGCATTTTTTTCGATACTGCAATTATTAATTTTATCGAAGAACCACTGTACTTTATCAGACAATATACCTTCAAGATTATACCCAACGCTCATATTAAAAATAAAACCTCTTTCGGTTTTACCCCAGCCAAATTTATCTTTGAGTAAATGTATTAAAATCCATGCATTAAGATACTGATCATAAGAATCTTCAATTTTAAGTTCCTGTGACCATTCGCAGTTATAACCGGCATCTTGCATATCAATACAGGGATGTGAAATTGTAAGGTCGTCAAGTACTTGAACTGTTTTAAGTTCAATATAGCGTGCACCAGTTAACCAGGCTGCAATAATATTTTGTGCAAGTTGAGTATGAGGACCTGCGGCTACGCCAACAGGAGTTTCAAGATTTACACCATAACGCCTCATTGTATAAGGAGCATTACTATCAGGTTTAAAAAAAACTTCTTCGGGAATACCAAAAATATGTCCCTGTTTTTCATTAGCTAATATCAATTTATATAAATGGCTAATTGAAATAATATTGAAATCGGTCATAACAATGTTTTTGTATTAAAAATAATATTATGAATTTTGATTTGTGCGTTTAGCAAGTATAGACTGTAACAGTTCTTCGGGGCTCTTACCAAGATTTTCCAGCAATATTTTAGATTCTTTTGATAAATTATGATTGGGATATTTGTCAATTAATATTTCATAAGATTTACGAGCATTGACAAAATCGTGCAAATAATTTTCATAAATATTTGCTTTCAAGAAAATGCAATCGGGAATACGATTATTTGATGGATATTTTTCAATAATATTATCAAGAGTTTTAATTGCTGAATTAAAATCGTTAATAATAATATAAAGCCGTGAGTTAGCAAATAAAAATTCAGGAGTAAGTGAATCCTCCGGGAAAGAAGTTGAATAACCGTTATAAGCATCAATTAATTTAATAATATGAAGGCTGTCGGCTAATCCATCGGATGTAAATAAAGATGTTTTTTCTAATTCTCTGATTTTAGCCAATTTTTTGTCATGTTTATTTATGCATCCTATAAAAATTATAATTGAAATAAAAAATATTATATAAATAGATTTTTTTTTCATAATTATTTATACAATTTTAATTTAATTTTAGTTTAAATATATATTTATTAATTTAAAAAGAAAAAAGAAAAATACTAAATAAAGTGCGAAGTTACACAAAGATTTTAATTATAAAATAAAAAGCATCATTTAAAAGAAAAGATTTAAACAATTACTCTTATCTCTAATAACAGAAAACATTAATAATAATTATCTTTGCAAAAATTTAAATTTTAAAAAAGTTGAATTTCGGCATTGTAACTACATCACCATCGTGGCTTATATTTGTTTGCATAATTGTTGGAATATTATTTACCACATTATTATATTATAAAAACAAACGTCAGGAATTTCCATCAAAATATTTATGGTTATTAATGTTGTTAAGGTTTTTATCGACCACTTTAATATCTTTTCTTTTACTTACACCACTTATAAAATCTTCATTTAAAAGAGTTGAAAAACCTATTATTATTTTTGCACAGGATAATTCAGCTTCAATAATAGCCAACAAAGACTCTTTATTTTATAACACTGATTATAAGAAAAAAATAGAACAATTAAAAAATAAATTTTCTTCGGAATATGATTTTAGATATTTTAATTTCAGTAATAGTATTTCAACCGATGATACCTTAAATTTTTCGGGCAAACAAACAAATATATCACAAATTTTTTCAGATTTTTCAGTACGTTTTGCAAATAGAAATGTTGGAGCATTGATTTTAGCAAGTGATGGAATTTACAATGCTGGACTTAATCCTTTATACCTGTCGAATAAACTATCTTTCCCAATATATACAGTAGCTCTTGGCGATACAACTGTACGTAGAGACATAAGTATTTCGAAAATAAATTATAATAAAATTGCATATCTTGGAAATACTTTCCCAATTGAAATAAATCTGAAAACATGGAAGTGCAAAGGTTTAAAAACAGAGATAAGAGTATATTGTGATAAGGAATTATTATACTCAAAACCTGTATTACCTTTAAATAACAATTTTTCTGAAAGTATAACAGTAATGCTTGAAGCTAAAAAAACAGGTATGCAGCGATATAGTGTTGTTATAGATGCTGTTGAAGGCGAAAATATTATTCAAAATAATACTTCTGAAATTTTTATTCAAATACTCGACAGTCGGCGCAAGGTACTTATACTTGGATCTGTACCACATCCGGATATGGCTGCACTAAAAAATGCCATAAACAGTAATTTCAATTATGAAGCAGAAAGTTATACACTTGATGAATTCCAAAAAACTGTTGAAAATTATGATATTATTATTTTTCATCAGATACCTTATATAAATAATCCTGCCATTCAACTAATAGAAAAAATTAATAAAGCAGAAATACCTGTTTTATATATTTTAGGTCCTAAAAGTAATTTATCAGTTTTTAACAGTTTAAAGGCAGGATTAACAGTAACTGCTGGTAAAGCAGGATTTAATGAATCTGTACCCGCTTATGATAACAATTTTGCTTTATTTACAATTGATGCTTCAACTCAAAAATTATTTTCTGAACTACCTCCATTAATTTGCCAATTTGGTACATACAAAGTGATGAATTCGGCCACTGTTATGTTATATCAAAAAATCGGGAAAATAATAAGTGAGCAACCACTCGTATTGTTCAATGACATTTCAGGACAAAGGAACGGAGTTATATGTGGTACTGGAATATGGCGATGGCGTATAATAAACTATATTAAAATGAACAATCACGATGCTTTTAATGAATTTATAAGTAAAATTCTCCAGTATCTTTCAGTAAAAAGTGACAAGAGTAAATTTAGAATTGCAGGGAAGCATAATTTTGTTGAAAATGAAATGATAATGTTCAACGCCGAAGTTTATAATGATGCGTATGAACTCATTAATGACCCGGAAATTGAATTTATAATTAAAGATACACAAGGCAATAATTTTAGATATACTTTTGACAAGTCAGATAATGCTTATGTTCTTAATGCTGGATTTTTCCCTGTTGGAGAATATTCATATACGGCAAAGGTTAAAGTTGGTGATAAAATATATACTGCCAATGGTATTTTTATTGTGTCGAAACTAAATGCAGAATACTTAAATACAGTTGCCGATCATACTCTGCTGTATAATATGGCGAAACGAAACAACGGGGAAATGATATATCCTGCCAGATTAGAAACCTTATATGATTTAATTAAATCGAAAGATGAAATAAAACCTGTTTCTTATATTGAAAAAAAATATGATGATGCAATAAATGCCCCATGGGTATTGGGAATTATTATTTTGCTACTGTCAATTGAATGGTTTATAAGAAAGTATATGGGAGGATATTAATTAATAAAAAAATAAAAAACCCCGATAGTAGCAAGGCTATCGAGGTTTTTAAATTAAAGTCCCATCAAAATATTAGCTAATTTTAATTTCTCTGGTAGGTTTTATTTTAGCTTCTTCTTTTTTAGGAATAGTAATCAACAACATACCATCCTTGTGTGTAGCCTTGATTTTATCACCTTCAACAGAGCTTGGCAACATAAAAGATCTTTTAAATGAGGTATACGAGAACTCTCTGCGAATTATTCTTTTGCCATCATCGCTTTTTTCTTCATTTTTTTCTTCCTTTTCACACGAAATTGTTAACACTCTATTGTCAAGTTCAATATGAAAATCATCTTTTGCTAATCCAGGAGCTGCAACATGAATTTCATAATCGTCCTTGTTTTCATAAATGTTAACGGCAGGAGTTGTAATACCTGTAAAATTATCTTCAAATAAATCAGACATTAAATCACGTCCAAAAAATTGATCAATTAATGATGGAACTGATGCTTTTCTTGTTGCTGGTAACATAATTTAATCCTCCATATTTTAAGGTTAATAATTAATTTTGCATAAACTTATGCAAACCCAATGCCGATATATAAATATTTATTTTTAAAAAATCATATTTAACTGATTTTAAATATATTATAAATAAATTTATAAATAATAACAATGCCATTATGACATACAATATATTTTTATATGCGTCATATTGTCATAAAGATATTTATAATAATACAATTAGTTCATCAATGATTTAACGCATTGAATTTTTTTTCTGATAAATTTGCAGTGATTTTTAACAGGTTTATCTTTTCCTTTATATTTAGTAATTAATTTAAAATTAATATGTATTTATATACAAAATTTTACTTTTAATAAAAATAATTTAAATATATATATATTATTTTTCATAAATTTAATATCAAATAAGAAAATCAATAAATAAATAATTAGTGTTTGTTCATAAAGTCAAGAGTTTGTTTCAGAATGTTCGAGTTCGAGGTTTCGATAGCCTGAAAATCAGGAGTGTACTAAAGTACATAACTGATTTGAAGGCTGAGAATAACGATGAAATCGGACATTA
>JAKIYJ010000088.1 GCA_022708585.1 Bacteroidota bacterium | reverse complement strand
CCCGCGGTTGGTTTTTTACTCTGCATGCTATTGCCGTTATGCTTTTCGATTCAGTGGCTTATAAAACAGTAGTTTCAAATGGGCTTGTCCTCGATAAAAATGGCAATAAAATGTCAAAACGACTTGGTAATGCAATTGACCCCTTTCAAATAATTGCTAAATATGGCCCCGATGCTACCAGATGGTATATGATTACAAATGCCCAACCATGGGATAACTTAAAATTTGACCCCGATGGAATTGTTGAAGTACAACGTAAATTCTTTGGAACTTTATACAATACTTACGCTTTCTTTGCCCTTTATGCTAATATAGATGAATTTGATTATTCCAAATCTGATATCCCTTTTGAAAAAAGACCCGAAACAGATAGATGGATATTATCGGAACTAAACACTCTTATAAAAGAAGTTGAATCAGATTATAATAATTATGAACCTACAAAAGCAACTAGAAATATTCAAAATTTTGTTGATGAATATCTTAGTAATTGGTATGTGAGATTAAACAGAAGAAGATTCTGGAAAGGCAGTATTTCGGAAGATAAAATATCGGCTTACCAAACTTTATATACCTGCCTCGAAACTGTGTCTATGCTTATTGCTCCTGTTGCTCCTTTTTTTGCTGACCGAATTTTTATGGACCTTAACTCGGTTACAAAACGACATAAATATGAATCAGTACATCTTGCTGACTGGCCTGATGCCAATGAACTTTTAATTGACAAGGAACTGGAAACCAGAATGCAACTGGCTCAAAAAATATCTTCTATGGTGCTTTCGCTAAGGAAAAAATCAGGTATTAGAGTTAGACAACCTCTGCATAAAATATTACTTCCATATAACAATGAAATTTTTAAGAAAAGAGTTGAATCCGTGAGTAATATTATTTTGTCAGAAGTTAATGTTAAAAAAATTGAATTCATAGATAATTTAACAACCTCTCAACTGCTTAAAACAATTAAACCTAATTTTAAAACATTGGGTCCTCGCTATGGTAAACTTATGAAACAACTTGCAGAGTCGATTGTTAATATGAAACAGAACGAAATTGTTGATTTTGAAAAAAATGGATACTACAATTTTATTATTGATAACCAAACGGTAACAATATATTCCGAAGATGCAGAAGTAATAACAAATGATATCCCAGGCTATCTTATTACTACTAATGAAAATATTACAGTATCTCTTGATATTACTATTACTCCTGAACTTAAAGAAGAAGGGCTTGCAAGAGAGTTTATTAATCGTATTCAAAATATCAGAAAAGAAAAGAAATTTGAAGTTACTGACAAGATAGTTGTCGAAGTAGAAAATCATAATTTAATTAGCAATGTGATAAATAAAAATTTTAATTATATTTGCTCAGAAGTATTGGCAACTGATATTTTATTTAGAGATCAAATTTTAGATAATGATAAGACAAAGATAGAATTGAATGAAGAAACATCCATATTTGTTAATGTAACAAAATATCAGTAATCTTAATTATTGTTATTTCGTAATTTAATATATATTATTATGAAAAAAGATACAAATCAACGTACAAGATATTCCGATGAGGAATTAGAAGAATTTAAAGAAATTATTCTTAAAAAACTTGAAAAAGCCAGGCGTGATCTTGAACTTCTTACAGAAGCATATACAAGTTCAAATGATAATGACACAAATGACACATCTCCAACTTTTAAAATTCTTGAAGAAGGTCATGATGTATTATCAAAAGAAGAAAACAGTCAGCTCGCTGCACGCCAGCAAAAGTTTATAAAATCTCTCGAGAATGCCCTTATCAGAATTGAAAATAAATCTTATGGTATTTGTAGAGAAACAGGTAAACTTATTCCCAAAGAACGCCTTCGCAGTGTGCCTCATGCTACTTTAAGCATAGATGCTAAAACAAAACATAAAAAGGAAAAATAACAGTTCTTTTTTTAAATAAATCAAATATTACATTGAAAAAAGCTGTTATTACTGTTTTTATTATACTTTTCCTTGACCAGTTTGTAAAAATCTGGATTAAAACAAATATGTTTATAGGAGAAGAAATTTATGTTATAGGCAACTGGTTCAGGATAAAATTTATAGAAAATAATGGAATGGCTTTCGGTATGGAACTGGCGGGTGAATACGGTAAAGTTTTTCTCAGTATCTTCCGTATAGTTGCTTGTACTGCTATTGGTTATTATATCTCTATTCTTATTAAGAAAAAAGCACATCCTGGACTTATTATTACTGTTTCTATGATATTTGCAGGTGCTTTGGGGAATATCATCGACAGCGCATTTTACGGACTCATATTCAGTGAAAGTAATTATATGACAGGCAATGTAGCAGAAATATTTCCTAAAGATGGAGGATATGCAGGTTTTTTACATGGTAAAGTAGTAGATATGCTTTATTTCCCATTATTTGAAGGTTATTTTCCTGAATGGATGCCTTTCTTTGGTGGTGAACATTTCTTGTTTTTCCGCCCTATATTTAATATCTCCGATGCTGCTATTACTATTGGAGTAATTCTGATTGTTATATTTCAAAAAAAATTCTTTGGTACCGCGAAAACAAAAAAAACAACTGAAGAAGTAAAGACAGATAACACTACTTGTTTATAAGTTTATGGCTTTACTTAACTTAAATATAATATAATTAGAGTTTGTCCATAAAGTCAAGAGTTTGTTTCAGAATGTTCGAGTTCGAGGTTTCAATAGCCTGAAAATCGGGAGTGTACTAAAGTACATGACTGATTTGAAGGCTGAGAATAACGATGAAATCGGACATTATAGACAAACTCTAATTATTCATCTTTGTCTTCGTCCTGATAGGATTTTAGCAGTTGAGACTGTACATCGGGTGGTACTTGAACATATTCAGCAAAATGCATACTATATGTTGCTCTTCCACTGGTTAATGAACTCAATGCAGTAGAATATCTGTTCATTTCGGCAAGTGGCACTTTTGTTTTTATCTTTTGATAAGTGCCTTCACTTTCCATACCCATAATAACGGCTCTCCTGCCTTGCAAATCTGTTATCACATCTCCCATTTTATCTTCCGGACATATAACTTCTACATCATATATGGGTTCAAGTATTTTAGGTCCTGCATTACGAAAAGCTTCCTTAAAAGCATTTCTTCCTGCCAATTTAAAAGATATTTCGTTTGAATCAACAGGATGCATCTTGCCGTCATAAACACTTACAACAATATCTCTTGCATAAGAACCTGTCAGAGGACCTTCTTCAATCTTTTCCATTATACCTTTTAATATAGCAGGCATAAAACGTGCATCTATTGCCCCACCTACTATACAGTTTTGAAAAACTAACTTGCCGCCCCATGGTAATGATATTTCTTCCTTCCCTCTTATAGGAAATTCAGTCTGATTAGGCATACCTTCATAATAAGGTTCTATCATTAAATATACCTCTCCAAATTGACCTGCACCTCCCGACTGTTTCTTGTGTCTATAATTTGCTTTGGCTGGTTTTGTGATAGTTTCACGATATGGAATTTTAGGTGTAAGAAATTCAATTTGTATCTTGTTGATATTTTCAATCATCCATTTTACAATATTAAGATGAAGTTCGCCCTGTCCTTCCAGTATTAATTGCTTTAATTCTTTGGAATAGCCTGCTATCAGCGTCTGGTCAACCTTATGCATATCATTCAATATAGCACCAAGTTTTTCATCATCTGCTGTATTTTTTGCCTTTACGGCAACTCTATATTTAGGTTCAGGAAAAACAATTGGTTCAATAACAACATCAGGGTTTTTAACAGAATTGAGAGTATTGTTAACAAAAGTATTTTTAAGTTTAATTGTTGCGCCTATATCTCCTGCAACAAGTCTTTCAATATTTTCGCGATTTTTACCAGCAACAACAAAAAGTTGGTTCAACCTCTCTTTTGCTGAAGTGTTGGCATTAATTAAATCAGTTCCCGGAGTTAATTCCCCTGAATATAATTTAAAAAATGCAATCTCTCCCAAGTGTGGTTCAATACTTATTTTAAATACAAAGGCTGAAGCCGGAGCATTTTTATCACATAATATCTTTTCTCCGCTTGTAGTTAAAGCAATATTTGGTGATTCATCCGGTGCTGGAGCATAGTTTACTATAATATTCAATAAACGATTTACCCCCATATCCTGTTTTGCATTTATACAAACAACTGGATAAAAACTTCTATTACTAATACCAACCTTTAACCCTTTTTGTATCTCTTCTTCATTAAGAGTTCCACTATCACAATATGTCTCCATAAGAGTTTCATCACTCTCTGCGAGATTTTCTAATAATATAGAATGTAATTTTTGAGCCTTGTCATTTTCTGATGCAGGTATATCCAATTCTTGAACATTAGATGTATTTGCATCAAAACGTAACAGTTTCATTTTTGCAATATCAATAACTTCATTAAAATTATTACCGGGATTCACCGGATATTGTAAAACTACAACACTTTGACCAAACTGTGTTTTAAGCTGCCTTAATGAATCATCAAAATTTGATTGTTCATGTTCCAGATGATTAATGGCAAAAATAACAGGGACCTTGTTTTTACTGGCTTGTTTCCAGGCCATTTCAGTACCGACTTCAATACCAGCGATAGCATTAATAACAATAACTGCTGTATCTGCCACTTTAAGCGAAGCATAAACTTCACCGACAAAATCATCAAAACCAGGAGTATCAATAATATTTATCTTCTTGTTTTCAAATTCTGTATACATTACAGTAGAAAAAATTGAATTTTGCCTTTCAAGTTCAATTTCTCTATAGTCCGATACAGTATTTCCGTCTTCAACACTACCTCTACGATTAATGGTACCACCTTCATAAAGCATGGCTTCCGATAAAGTTGTTTTACCTGATTTAGCACCTCCAACAATAACAATGTTTCTAATTTCTTTTGTCTCGTATACCTTCATCTATTTATATATATTGAGTTATATAATTAATTAAAAAAATCTTATTAATAATTATAAACCAATCGTAATTAAAATATTATTTTTTAATAAATAGATGTCATATTTCACAAAGTTGTTTACTTAAAACTTCATTTTGTGGTAATTATATGAATCTTTATCTTGTTGTTTTATTATATCTTTAATAGTATTTGCCAATCGAATAAATATTTTTAAATCATATTTACTGAACCAATCATAAGCAGCTTGTTTGCCATTGCAAGCATCTGCAAAAATTAACAGAAACATGAAGTTGTATCTTTTTAGCCATTTATATGCCTCAGGTTCATTAACAATAGCATTACTAAATACAGCATATTGTGGATAACCATTAGCTAATAGCCATTGAAAAGCCTCATTGTCAGAATTAATGGCTCCTGCAAGTGCAGATAATTCCGGATAGCCATTTTTTATTAACCATAAGAAAAATTTTTCATTCCCCGTAAGAGCTTGCTCGAATGATAGTAATATCTCAACAGGATAATTAAGCATAAATATTAAGAATTATATTTTTATATCTTATTCATATACCCTGGTTTTTATACATAGATTATTAGCTTTAATAGCAATTTTATTTAGTTCATCAAAGTTTATTTTTTCAATTCCATTAATAGGAGTACCTCTGGCTATTGGATAAAGCATTAGCATTTTAGGCTTTATTTTAATTATGTTATTTAACCATGCTTCAATTTCTGATGGATCTGTATTATCTATGATTCTACCATTAATTTTAACTCTCAAAAAAAGAGATTGCACTATTAAATTACCTTTAAAGTTAATAAGATTTTTAACAATATCTTCTAATGTTATATCAATTTTACAGCGATTAATTGCTCTAAACATTTTTTCTGTGCCAGCATCCAGTTTCATAATATTTTGATCCGCTTTCAACAAGGCATTGAAAATATCAGGTTTACCTGATGTGGTAGAATTTGTAAGTATGGAAATTTTGGTTTCAGGCAAGATTGTATTACGTAAAAATAATACATCATCCATAATATTGGCAAATTCTGGATGTAATGTCGGCTCTCCATTGCCTGCAAAAGTAATTGAATCCAGCTTTGTCCCTTCATTTTTTATTTTAAGCAAACTTGTTTCAAGTGCATTTTTAACTCTTTCACGCAAAGGCACCTTATCAATAAGTTGTGAAATATTATTAGATGTTAAACCACATTCACAATAAATACAGTTAAAATTACATAATTTACCTGTAACAGGTAAAAGGTTTATGCCCAAGGAAGACCCCAGCCTTCGACTGTTTACAGGTCCAAAAATTACATCATTAAATAAAAATCCAGACATTTTATCTTTTATTTTTATAAAAGAAATTTAACATAAAACTCAAAAATGTGTAAAATATTGAGTTAACAAGAACACAAAGATATATTCAATTATTGCTCATAAAACAATACAAATAAAAAATGTAGGCTCTATTCAATAAAGATGTTGCAATAAAAACAGTTAAAATCATAATTATCAAATTTTTAATATACTGTTATATTTAACTATTATAACACAAAT
>JAKIYJ010000087.1 GCA_022708585.1 Bacteroidota bacterium | reverse complement strand
ATTCTGATATTAAAAACACCCGATATAAAGAGGTATACAATAAGGAAGAAGATAAAAAGAAACTCGATTTGTTAAATCTGCTTTATGTTGTGATGACACGTGCAAAAAAACGTATTTATGTTTCAGGAGTAAATTTTAATATAGATAAAAATGATAAAGATAAAGATGTACTGCATGATTTTAAGACTATGTTTGTTTATTATCTAAATAATATTAATAAATATAGTATAGATGTAGATTTATATGTTTTTGGTGGGGAAGGAAAACCCGATTCAATATCGGAACTGAAACAGGAAAATCTTGTTACAAAAGGAAAAATGATTTCTTACCCCTGGCAACACAGGGCAATAATAAAAAAAAATGCTGTATCGTTTAATCAACAGCAGGCAATAGAATGGGGAAAACTTGTTCATCAACTTTTGTCTTGTATTGATTATAATTCAGAAAATAGTTTTCAAAGTGTAAAAGAAAATATCAGCAAGATGATTCAAGATAAAAATGAAATCAACAGATTAAATCTTTTGATTGATAGACTTCAAACAAACAGGCAATTTAAGGAATTACTTACCAAAGGAGATGAAATTATAATAGAAAAAGAAATACTGACATCGGAGGGAAATGTCTATCGCCCCGACAGGATTGTTATTAATAATAATAGTGCCAACATAATAGATTTTAAAACAGGGCAACAATCTGACGAAGATAAAATGCAAATTAATAATTACGCTGATATATTAATTCAAATGGGTTACAAGATTAATAAAAAATATCTGGTATATATTAAAGAATCAGAGGAAGAAATTGTGGAATTATAATACAATATTGATAAATCCACTCCGAAAAGTCTAAAAATTTAATTTCAATAATTAAATTTATCTATATTTTTAATTAACTTATCTATAAAATTAATGATTTTATCAAAAAAATAATTCAAAATAAAAATGACTTTTCAGAGTAACTCTATATCGCCCTGAAACAAGTTTAGTTTTTTTGTGTAAACCTATTTTAGAATGAGACACCAATAATTTTAGCAATATCGCTTTGCGAAAAATTTTGTTGTTTCATTATGCTAATTCTGTATCTTTGTTTTATGGTTAAATGTTTTATAATGCTACTTTTTTCGAAGGGGATGGGCAAAATTAAACTTTATCCATCAAGTCGTAAAGGGAAAAAAGATTTTTTTCTTTCTCTTTTGTCTTGAAAAATTTATTTAATTATTTCTCTCCCATAAAAGTTGCATTTATAAGTTGAATTTAGTAAAATAAAACAGATAAATCATTTAAATTATTAGTATTTTGGATATAAGTAATAGTGAAGATTTACTTTTAGAAGAAGCATACAGTATTGGAAAATACTTTTTCAAAGATTATAAAATGACTACTGCAATAGCAAATCAGTATGTGTCATTGCACAGATACAGGCAAATATTCTTATCTAAAAAAGAACAAAGTCTTCTAAATTTATGTATAAAATATCCATTTTTATTTTCTTATGTTGATAGTGGTTTAAAGTATGCTAAACCAAAATCTGCTTTATCACAAAAACTTTTTTGTATGGCTGCAATACTTGAAACAACGCCCGAAAATTTTGACAAATTTTTATTAGATAAACAGATGCCTTTTATTATTGCTGTATTAAATTTTATTTTAGATGGTTTTTGGGCTGTTTGCAAAGTTATTGCAGGATATATATTTGTTAAAACTTATTTTCTGGATATAAAAATTAAAAAATAGGTGACAGATGATGAGTGAATAGATGTAAAGTAATTTTTTGAGATTTAATTTTTGATTTTATTATAGGATTTTATATATTTCAGCTAATGCAAATGTATATTGACAGTTACGTGGTAATAGGTTCAGGCCCTTCTGGTGTGATGGCGGCAAGTACTTTAATTGAACAGGGCAAAAAAGTGATAATGCTTGATGCGGGAATAACAGAAAATAAAAACACAACAATTCCAGCAGATGAAAATTTTATTTATTTACGAAAAAATGATTTTCAACAGCATAAATATTTTATTGGAGAAGAATTTGAAGGAATTCCGTCAGATAAAATAAAAGTAGGAGCTCAACTGACTCCTACACGTTCATATATGATAAAAGACACAGATAAACTAATACCTGTTGTTTCAGATAATTTTACTCCAATGGAAAGTTTAAGTTGTGGCGGACTTGGTATTGGCTGGGGATTAGGCTGTTATGTTTATTCCAATAATGAATTAAAACTTGCAGGGCTTGATGCCGATTCAATGGGGAAAGCATACCAGGTAATATCCAACAGAATTAGAATATCAGGACCCGATGATGATTTTTGTAAACTCGTGCTTGGCAATTTATACAATATACATCCTCCATTAAAATATGACAATAATATCAGCATATTAATAGATAAATACAAAAAAAATAAAAACAAATTTAATTCAAAAGGATTATATTTGGGATCTCCTTCTCTTGCAATGTTGTCAGAAGATTATGCTAACAGGTACAAAACAAAATATAATGATATGGATTTTTACTCCGATTATGGCAAAAGTGCGTGGAGACCTTACATAACACTTGAAAAACTTAAAAAAAATTCAAATTTTACTTATGTGGGCAATATTCTTGTTACAACAATAGAAAACACTGACAATAATCAGGTGAAAATTAATTATATTAATATTGTTGATAAATCAACTGGCGAAATAATTTGTTCAAAATTATTATTGGCTTGTGGTGCATTAGGATCGGCAAGAATAGTTTTGCGTAGCGCAAAAGGAAAGATAAAACGATTGCCAATATTATGCAATCCATATTCTTATATGCCCTGTTTTAATATAAAAATGTTGGGAAAACCTTTATCTTATGATAAAACAAGCATGGCACAAGCAATGTTGATATACGATACTGATGGCACAGAAACTGAAATTGTTTCACTGGCTTTTTATACCTACCGTTCTCTTATGACTTTTAGAATGATTGAGGAAGTACCATTGGGAATAAAAGATTCTATAAAACTTTTAAAACTCTTGCAATCAGGTTTTGTTATTGCCGGAATACATCATCCCGATTTTCCATCAAAAAACAAATATCTTGAATTAATAGATTTTCCCGACAGTATTACATCTGATGCTTTATCTGCACATTATAAATTAAATTCTGACGAAGAAAAGAAAATACGAAAACATGAAAAAACTGTGAAACGATATTTAAGAAAATTAGGATGCTATCCTGTTAAAAAACTTTCACCAGGTGCAGGAGGCAGTATTCATTATGCAGGAACATTGCCTTTCAGCCAAAATGAAGATGAATATGGTACAACTTACCCGGATGGAAGTCTAAATGGATTTAAAAATATATACATTGCAGACGGATCAGGTTTTAAATATTTGCCAGCAAAAGGAATCACATTTTCACTTATGGCAAATGCGCATAATGTCGCATTAAATTCAACAAAAAATGAACAATAATTCTAAATCTGTAATAATAACAGGAGCAGGAGGATTTATTGGTTCACATCTGCTTAAAGCATTTTCAAAAGCTGGATATACAATTTATGCCCTTGATATTAAAAATACATTCACTGACTTTTCTAATGTGATATACAAAGAGTTTCATCTTAATGAAACAATAGACGAAACAATATTTAAAGACGCAACTACTGTAATTCATTGTGCTTATATAAAAGAAAATGCAGATATTGATGCTAAAAGAAAAAATATAGAAGGAAGTTTGAAATTACTCGCACTTTCAAGGCAAAATAATGTTGATTTCATTTTTTTAACAAGTATGTCGGCTCTTGAAAATGCAGAATCTGAATATGGTAAAACAAAATTTATTATTGAAAATCATCTTGATAAAAATAAAGATTTAATATTACGACCAGGACTTGTAATTGGTAATGGCGGCGGTTTATTTGAATCAATATCACAATTAATTGATAAAACCCGCATTATACCTTTAATTTCTAACAATAAACATATTATTCAATATGTTGATATTAACTTTTTAGTAAATTTTATTATAATGGCAGTTGAAAAAAAATTGAAAGGAAATTATACTCTGGCTGCTAAAAATGGTATTACAATGAAAGAATTATACAAAACTATTGCTTTAAAAAACAATATCAAACTTCATTTTATTAATATCCCTTATTTTTTAGCCAGTGCCGTTTTTTTTGTATTGGAACTTTTTCATATCAATTTAGGTTTCGACAGTGAAAATTTAAAAGGTTTAAAAAAAATGACATATTTTGAACCTGATGTTATAACTGAATTAGGTGCGGTAGATGAGATAAATACAATTATTAGCAAATTATAATTTAAGTCTTGAATCCACTCCGAAAACTCATTCTTATTTTGAATTGTTTTTTATAAAATAAATTAATTGATTTTATAGATAAATTAATAAAAAATATAGATAAATTCAATGAGAATTTAATTTATAGACTTTTCGGAGTGGGCTTAATGTTAAAATGCAAACAAATTTTTTTAATAAAAAAATTTATACATTTGCGTACAAAATAGTGAAGAAGTATGAAATAAGCACTATTAATCAAGTTATTATTTATATTAATCCCAGTATATATCGGATGTAACTGGGGAGATTTGGAAACGAGGAGAAGGTAGACGAGGAGACAAGGAAAGGTGGAGAAATGGGAGAAGGATTATTTTGTACAGAAGAACAAAATAAAGTTGAATATCAGGGTATTTTTTAAATATTTTTATGGGGAAAATATTGGGAAATACTGTAATTTTGAAACCAAAATCTAAAAAAATAAAGATATGAGAAAAAGAATTTTTATTAAAGTAAACAAAATTGTAAATTAAGAATAAATTTTTAACTTGTCTTATGCGAAAAATATTTGTTGCTATATTGCTTTCTGCCCCTCTGTTTTTATTTTCTCAAACTTATAAACCAGTTGTAGATTCTATTACTATGCGAGATGGGAAAAAGATTGCTGCAGACATTTACATTTCTGATTCCTCACAACAATTACCCGTGATTCTGGTACAAACTCCTTATAACAGGTTGTATTATAGATTTAATCTACCATTAGTTGGTCAAAATCTGGCTGGATGTGGATACAATTTCGTGATTACCGATTGGCGTGGATTTTATGGGAGTACTGCTGCCTATGTTGCAGGTTATAATAGAGGACTTGATGGTTATGATATTATAGAATGGATATCTCAACAGACATTTAGTAATGGTAAAGTTGGAACTTATGGAGCTTCTGCACTTGGTAAAATCCAATTTGAGACAGCCAAAGAGCAACCACCCCATCTTGTATGCTGCGTACCATTAGTTGCAAATCCTCAAATGACATACCTTGAGTACTTTCCTGGTGGAGTTTATAGAACTGAATATGTGCAACAACTTGATAATCTCGGTTTCGGGCTATCATCATGGCTTTTAAACCATCCTTATTTTGATTTTCAATGGCAATATGTTGAAAACAACACTTTTTACCCTGATTTAATTAATGTACCAGTTTTTATGATTGGTGGCTGGTATGATCACACTATTAATCAAATGCTTGACTTTTTTAATGCCTTGCGACAGCAATCACCTGTGGCAACTAAACACAAATTATTAATGGGGCCATGGGTACATGGTGGACATAGTATATCGTATGTAGGCTCATGTCAGCAGGGCGAATTAACTTTTGATAATGCTTGTAACTGGAATGACTCATTATCTCTACGTTTCTTTGACTATTATTTAAAAAATATTAATAATAACTGGGAAAATGAGCCTGTATTTCGATATTATCAAATTGGTGACAATATATGGAAAAGTGCTAATGATGTCACTGCTGTCACTACCAATGAAATCAAATACTATTTATCAACAAATCATAGCCTTGATATGAATATGCCAGTAGAATTTATACAATCAGATTCTATTGTTTACAATCCAGCAGACCCCTCACCTACTTATGGAGGACCTACACTGCGTTCAGATTTATTACAAGGTCCTTATGACCAATCCCAAATGGTAGAATCAAGAAATGATATTCTGATTTTCACAACATCTGCCTTGCAAAAACCAGTGAGTATTTTAGGAAAAATAAAAGTAACATTATTTGTAGGTAGCAAATGTAAGGATACTGATTTTGCTATAAGAATATGTGATGTTTACCCTGATGGTAGGTCTATGCTCATAAATGATGGTATCAAAAGAATGCGTTTCATAAATGGCTATAAAACTACCGATACTGCATTTATGCGCATTGATTCTATCTATCAAATAATGGTTGAACTCCCTTATACCGCTTATACTTTTCTCACGGGACATAGAATTAGAGTTGATATTACATCTTCAAATTATCCTAGATTTGACAAAAATTTGAATAATGGAGGCGAAATGTATAATGCTGGTGACATTATTATTGCTACAAATTATATTTATTATGAGCAATTACACGCCTCTTATGTATCTTTACCTGTTTTGACAACTGATAATATAAATTTATACAAAGAAAATACCCCTTTTACTATTTATCCAAACCCGGTAAATACGTATTTCAAAAT
>JAKIYJ010000086.1 GCA_022708585.1 Bacteroidota bacterium | reverse complement strand
GATAGAGATGATATTATGGTTATTGTAGGTGGTGTTATTCCTCATCAGGATTATGAGTTTCTTTATAATGCAGGTGTTGTTGCTATCTTTGGCCCAGGTGCCGTATTGGCAGATACTGCTGTTAAAATTCTTAAAATTTTAATAAACTCCAGAAAATAGACTTAATCTACTTATTTACATTATGGACAAAATTAGCAGACACCCAATTATTGAAATTCAAAAGTCTGAACAGCATTCTTTTTTATTTAATGGTAAAACTGTTGTAGGAGATAAAGGTTTTACAATAGCCGCCGCACTCCATCAGGCAGGGTATCCAATCCATAGCCATAGCCTTAAACATCGTGAACGCAGTTTGCAATGCGGTATAGGTAAATGTGGAGCGTGCGAAATGCTGGTTGATGGACAAATTAAAAGAATTTGTATTACACCAGTTGATGGAATTAAAGAAGTTGCAGAATTACCCAGAGATTATATCCCTGCCGCAGTACAATTTTATGATAATCCAATAAAAATATATAAAACAACTGTTGCTATTATTGGTGCAGGACCGGCAGGACTTGCTGCTCGTGATATACTTAATAATCATAATATCAATAATATAGTTATAGATAATAACTCAAAAATTGGCGGTCAGTTTCTGATGCAGACACATCAATTTTTCTTTTTTGAAAAAGAAAAAAAATATGGTGGAATGCGAGGCTTTGACATAGCTAAAAATCTTGCTGGAAATAATACAGAGGGAATATTTCTTAATTCTACCGTTTGGGATATATTTGATAATAAAAGACTGGCAGTGAAAAATATTAATACCAGCGAAATATATTTTATAGATGCTGAAATTCTTATTGTAGCTACAGGAGCAATCCCTTTTATGCCTGTCTTTGAAAACGATGATTTGCCTGGTGTATATACTGCTGCTGTGATTCAGAAAATGATGAACCTGGAACTGACTTTATTGGGAAAAAATATTTTAACCGTAGGGGCAGGAAACATAGGATATCTTACTTCTTACCAGTTAATGCAGGCAGGTGCTAAGGTTAAGGCAATTATTGAAGCTCAACCTTTTGAAGGTGGATTTAATGTACAGGCAAATAGAATTCGACGATCTGGTATTCCTATCCTTACCTCTTGCATGCTTTTAAAAGCTATCCCAGATGAAAAACATCAGAAAGTAACGGGAGCCATTATTGCAAAATGTGAAAATTTTAATCCCATTAAAGGAACTGAAAAAATCCTTACAGGTATTGATGCTATAAATATATGTACTGGTCTCGTCCCAGACGACCAGCTTATTATTAAGGGAAATGAAGTGTTTGGGCGACACTGTTACAGCGCAGGCGATGCTACTAAAATAGGTGAGGGTACAAGTGCTGTACTGAAAGGCAAACAAGTTGCTTATGAGGTTTTACAGGAACTTAACAAAAAAATTAATTATGATGAATTTTTAAGCATTTCAAAAGAATATATTGATTCGCAACAACATCCAATTAAAATTAAGGATAATGTTTATGAACCCTCAGATCAGCGAGCAACTGAAAAACCTTATGTAATTATTGACTGCCTTTATGGATTCGCTTGCAATCCTTGCGAGTTCGCCTGTCCTAACAAAGCTATTACCAAAACTTCTACTAATACTATACCTGTGATTGATTTTGAAAAATGCACAGGCTGCCTTGAATGTATTTATCAATGTCCAGGATTGGCTATTTTTGGTTATAATGAAAAAAATTCAAAAGTGTTTTTGCCTGTTGAATATGAAGTTAATGAAAATTCAGAAGTTTTTCTTGTAGATAATTTTTCAAATATACTTGATGACGGAGTAGTGGAAAAAATACTTTTTAAACCCAATAAAACTAATGTTGTAAGAATAAAAGCCAATAACATTAAAAGTAAGGAACTTAGAAAAGTAAGAGGATTTATTATTAAAGATGCTTACCCCACTCCTCTCAATTTTATTGATACACATTATGATGATAAAGCAGAAAAATTTATATGTCATTGCGATGATGTTACTTATGATGATATTTTAACAAAAATTGGTAACAGAAAACTTATTTCAATAGATGAAGTAAAACATATTACTCGACTTGGAATGGGAATATGTCGAGGTAAAAGATGTATTAGCAGATTAAAAAATATTCTTATTGCTGAAGGAATAAGTATTACAGGAGACCCAGTTCCCAGAGCTCCTTTGGCAAATCAAATTGCAATAGGAGATGTTTTCCCTTCCGAAAACAAAAAAAATATTTATATCTATGGAGTTAATAATAATATTAAGAAAAAAAAGGTAGATTTTTTAATATCTGGTGGAGGTATAGGTGGAAGTGCTTTGTTTCGTTACTTTTCGGAAGCGGGGGTAAAACCAATTTTAATAAATTATGGTCATGGTTCATCCTGGCGTAATATTGCCGGTGGAAGACCTGCTTTCAGTGTACCTGAAATTGCAGATATAGCACGACATAATCTGGAAATATTCAGGGAACTGCAAAATATTGCAAATATAGATTTCAGGCAAACTCGATATGTTAATTTTGCTCATAATGCAGAAATGAATGCTGCACTTGAAGAGTCAACAAAATGGTCGGATGCTTATCTTGTTACACCAGACAAATTTCAGAACGAAATATCTAATTATATAAATCCAGATTTATCAAAAAATTATATTTCAGCCTTGATTACGAGAGAATGTTGGCAGGCTACACCGGGTAAAGTGATTGACATTATTCGCCATATTGGCATTTGCAAGGGGGGAAAGATATTGGAAGATTGTGAACTTGTAGAAGTGCATCGAGACAATAATATTTATGAAGCAGTTGTCAAAACTCATAATAACAAATTTATAGAATACGAAGCATTTCATTTTATCAATGCTTTAGGTAGTGAAGGTGAAAAGTTTGCTCGTCAGATGGGATTTGAAACAGGGCTTTATCCTGTGAAACATCAGGCTTTTATTACCCGTCGTTTACCAATGTTGGGAATTAATGGTCTGCCATTGGATATGCTCATAGATAGAAGAAATTACAAGGGATTTTCAGCAGTCTATGGGCAACAGTTAGGTGACACAGGGCAAGTCATTGGCTGCGCTTCACCTTTTAATGAATATCACGAAGCAGCTAAAAATATAAAAACAAATTCTAAAGAATTTTTGGAAATAATATCAGAAGTGTTTGTTACATGGTTGCCTATATTATCTTCTGTGGGTTTTCAGGCTGTATGGGCTGGTTATTATACTGAACCCAGAATGATTATTGACCCTGATGCAGGTTTATTTCTTGGGTTGAGAGGGCAAGGCTTTATGCTTGGGCAATATCTTGCAAAATTATATGTAGATAAAGTATCAGGGAAAAATACTCCTGAATATCTTACAAGATTAAGCCTTAATGGAGACGGATTGCCTGAAAATGCCTTTAAATGATTATTGATTAATTAGTGTCTGTCCATAAAGTTAAGAGTTTGTTTCAGAATGTTCGAGTTCGAGGTTTCGATAGCCTGAAAATCAGGAGTGTACTAAAGTACATGACTGATTTGAAGGCTGAGAATAACGATGAAATCGGACATTATGGACAAACACTAATTAGTTTACATAGTATTTATTTCTAAATGGTAAGTTAATCCATTAATTAATGAATTAAATATTTTAATTTGAGATTTATCAACCGGGAAAGCTGTTTGAATATTTTTAATTTTTTTTATTTTATTAATAATCTCATCAGTATTATTTTTTAATACAGAACTTAACATTATCATAAAAAAATCAGCTTGTTTGTATGAAGGTATTAAAACAGACAAATTACATTTATTTGAAAGTAAAAAATATTTAGTTAAGTTGTCAATATCATTATAATAATATACAGAAAATCTGGAATTATCTTTTTTTACAATATAATCAGCATCAAAATCATTTAATTTTTTAAGACACAGAGAGAAAGTATTATTAATAAATAAAGAAAGCCGATAATCTTTTAAACTTGTTGATATGCCAATCATATCAACCTCTTTCGCGAGGTTTTGTACAAGATTTATTTTGTTCATTTTGAATAATAAAGAAATTAAAATTATTCATTAATACCGATAATAGAAAGGGCTTCTTTAGCTGCGTTTTGTTCAGCACCTTTTATGGAAGTATCTTGTCCTTTCCCGATAATCTTACCATTTATAGTAACATTAACAACATATTGCTTTCCAAATCCACTGCCTATTGTTTTTGAAACTCTAAACTCTATACTTTTTTTCTCTTTTTGAGCATATTCAATAAGTTTCGATTTATAATTAGTGTCATTTTCAATAAGTTCGTCAATATTTATATAGTTACGTATTATTTTATCAACAATAATTTTTTGAGTAAAGTCATAACCTTTATCGAGAAATATTGCACCAATAAGAGCCTCAAAAGCATTAGCTTTAAGGAATTTTGCTTTATTGTTACTATCTTTATCAGCAAGAATAAACTTGTGTAAATCAAGATTTTCGGCTAATTTATTAAGATTGTTTCTGCATACTATTCTGGAACGTATTTCGGTAAGGAAGCCTTCATCCTCATACGGGAAACGTTTAAAGAGGTAATTGGCTATAACAGCACCAAGGACAGCATCGCCGAGATATTCAAGTCTTTCATTACAAATTTTAGTGCCATTACACATATTCAGTGATTGTGATTTATGTGTGAATGCCAGTTGGTATAAAGATATATTATGGGGGTAAAATCCCAGAAGTTTAAAAATAGCCTTATATAAATCTTTTTGGGGAGAAAAGCTGATTGTTATTTTTTTAAACAAATGAACCAATAATAAAAAAGTTATTCTATTAATTAAGATATTTTTTAAATATAATAGAAACGTTATGCCCTCCGAATCCGAAAGTATTACTCATAGCCGCATTAACTTTACGTTTAACAGCCTTGTCAATTGTGAAATTAAAATAAGAAGGAATTTCGGGATCAAGATTAGAAATGTTAATAGTAGGAGGTACTATGTCGTAATAGATGGCGAGTAAAGAGGCAATAGATTCTACGGCACCTGTGGCTCCCAGAAGATGACCTGTCATAGATTTTGTAGAATTAATATTGATTTGGGGAACATGTTTATCGAAAATTCTATTAATAGCTTTTACTTCTGCGATGTCTCCAAGTGGAGTGGAAGTACCGTGAGTATTAATATGGTCAATATCTTCTGGTTTCATATTAGCGTCGTCAAGAGCAAGTTGCATAACGAGGGCAGCTCCTTCGCCTTCGGGGTGAGGTGAAGTGATGTGGTATGCATCAGCAGACAGTCCACAGCCAGCTACTTCGGCATAAATTTTAGCTCCTCTTTTGAGTGCGTGTTCAAGTTCTTCAAAGATTAATGCGCCACCGCCTTCACCAAGGACAAAGCCATCGCGGTCTTTATCAAAGGGTCGTGAAGCTGTTTCAGGATCATCATTACGCGTGGATATTGCGTGCATAGCGTTAAAGCCCCCAATACCTGCCTGATTTATAGCTGCTTCGGAACCACCAGTTACAAAAATATCGGCTTTTCCCAGTCGTATATAATTAAATGCATCTACAAGTGCATTAGCAGAAGAAGCGCAAGCAGATGTAGTAGTAAAATTGGGCCCTTTAAAACCAAATCTTATAGAGATATGACCTGCTGCAATATCAGCTATCATTTTAGGAATAAAGAATGGATTAAATCTTGGTGTTCCATCGCCTTTTACGAAAGCGCTGACTTCTTCAAAAAAAGTTATTAATCCACCTATTCCCGAGCCCCATATTACCCCGGCTCTGTTCTTGTTTATTTTATCAAGGTTAAGGTTTGAATCAGTAATAGCATCGTTTGCGGTAGCAATAGCATATTGAGCATAAAGGTCCAATTTACGAGCTTCTTTTCTATCTAAATATTTTTCTATATTAAAACCTTTAACTTCGCAAGCTATTTGTGCTTTAAATTTTGAAGCATCAAATTTTGTGATAATTCCAGCACCCGATACACCATTAAGCAATCCTGCCCATGTTTCTTCAACTGAATTACCCAATGGAGTTATTGCACCGATACCCGTTACAACTACTCGTTTTAATTCCATTAAATCCCAAAATTAAAATTTACTTGGCATTATTTTCAATATAGGCAATAGCTTCTCCCACTGTACCTATTTTTTCTGTCTGATCATCAGGTATTGCTATATTGAATTCTTTTTCAAATTCCATAATTAATTCAACAGTATCTAATGAATCAGCACCTAAATCGGTTGTAAAACTTGCTTCAGGTGTAACTTCTTTTTCATCAACGCCAAGTTTATCGACGATGATTGCTTTTACTCTTGTTGAAATATCTGACATTTTTTTAATTTTTTGGTTAAATTGTGTGCAAAGTAAAATAATTTATTATTATAAAACAAATAAAATATATTTTTTTTCAATAGCGTCCTAAACAATTAAAAAAGAAAGGGTAGTTTTTAAAACTCAAAGATTACCTTTGAGGTAACAAAAAACCCCCTTTCTCATGACAAATATAACTTTATTTTCTCAAATAATTTCAAAATTAGATAGATTAAAATTTTCAAAACTTGTAAAAG
>JAKIYJ010000085.1 GCA_022708585.1 Bacteroidota bacterium | reverse complement strand
GCGAACCTGTTTATTGTATTTATGTAGCAATAGGTCAAAAAGGCTCTTCTGTCGCTAATATAGTAAAAACTCTTGAAGATAAAGGTGCATTACCATATACAGTCGTAGTTGCTGCCACTGCTTCAGACCCCGCTGCCATGCAATTTTATGCCCCTTTCACAGGAGCCGCTATCGGAGAATACTTTAGAGATACTGGAAGACCAGCATTGGTTGTATACGATGACCTTTCAAAACAGGCTGTCGCTTACCGAGAAGTGTCACTTTTACTGCGTCGCCCCCCTGGACGTGAAGCTTATCCCGGCGACGTGTTTTACCTGCACTCACGATTGCTCGAAAGAGCCGCAAGAATTAATGATAATGACAGCATAGCAACTAATATGAACGACCTCCCATCTTCTATAAAACATCGTGTTAAAGGTGGTGGCTCTCTTACTGCACTCCCTATAATTGAAACACAGGCCGGCGACGTCGCTGCCTATATCCCTACCAACGTTATTTCCATTACCGATGGACAAATTTTTCTGGAAACAAATCTCTTTAATGCAGGTATTAGACCTGCTATAAATGTGGGCATCTCTGTATCAAGAGTGGGTGGAAATGCTCAAATAAAAGCTATGAAAAAAGTAGCAGGTACATTAAAATTAGACCAGGCTTATTATAGAGAACTTGAAGCTTTCGCTAAATTCGGCTCCGATTTGGATGCCGCTACTGTGTCAGTTCTCGAAAAAGGTAGAAGAAATGTTGAAATACTTAAACAACCTCAATATTCACCTATGCCTGTTGAAAAACAAATCGCTATTATCTTTTGCAGCACCAAAGATATCCTTAAAAATATCCCTGTAAAAAGTATTATTGATTTTCAAGATGAACTGTTGCATAAACTCGACATATCTCATAAAGACTTACTAAACAGAATAAGAGCAGGAAATCTTGATGATAATGACGCTAAAACCCTTGAAACTGTGGCAAGAGAAATTGCTAAAAAATATGAAAAATAACATCTTTTGAGTTTTATTTATTTTAATAATTCAATATAATGCCCAGCCTTAAAGAAGTAAGAACAAGAATTGCTTCAGTCGATTCAACCCGGCAAATTACAAATGCTATGAAAATGGTATCAGCTTCAAAACTGAGAAAAACTCAAAATACTATCATTAAATTAAAACCATATGCTTCTAAAATGAACGAAATCTTACAAAATTTATGCAAGTCGGGTAATGCTAATGTAGAATTCTTTGACGAAAGAGAAATAAATAAAATGCTTATAGTGGTTGTTACAAGTAATAGAGGATTGTGCGGCTCTTTCAATGCATCAATTATCAAAACTACTCAAAATCTTATTGAAAAAGAATATCATGAATATGCTAAATCAGGAAAACTTGACCTTATGTTTATTGGTAAAAAAGCTTATGAATTCTTTATTAAAAAATCTTATAATATTGTTTCTGTCAATAATGAACTTCTTGATAATTTAAACTACGAAAATGCTTCTTTTGTCGCTGAAAATATAATGAATGACTTCAAAAATAAAAAATATGACAAAATAATTGTTGTTTACAATTATTTTAAAAATGCTGCTGTCCAAATTGTCAAAAACTCTCAATTCCTGCCATTCGTCCCTGAATTTGTCGGTGATACAAAAGAATTAAATTATGACTATATTCTTGAACCTGATAAACAATATGTAATAAATGAACTCGTACCTCGTACTTTAAAATTGAAATTTTATGAATATATCCTTAACTCTTTTGTATCAGAACACGGCGCAAGAATGACAGCAATGCACAAGGCTACCGATAATGCATCTGAATTGCTAAAAGAACTGAAACTGTCATACAATAAGGTGCGTCAAGCTACTATTACAAAAGAAATACTTGAAATTGTCAGTGGCGCTGATGCTTTATCATAAACTGTAATTAATTTTTCAGACAAATATCTCTCTTAAGAGAAAATTATAATTTTCTTAATTTAGCAAAAAATTTAAACTTACCTTAAATGATACAGAATGTTTATATTAACTCATCAATACTGGAAAGTTTTATTGAAAAGGTATTCATTAAAGCTGGAGTTCCTGAAAATGATGCAAAAATATGCGCATCGGTTCTTATTGAAGCAGATAAACGTGGAATCGATTCACATGGTATAAATAGATTAAAACCCATTTATATTGATCGTATAAAAGAAGGAATTATCAATCCTGTAACCAATATAAATATTATAAGAGAAACTCCTGCAACTGCCTTAATAGACGGAAATAATGGTATGGGACACGTTATATCTTATAAATCTATGAATATAGCCATAGAAAAAGCAAAAAATATAGGAATTGGAATGGTCGCAGTTAAAAACTCCACACATTTCGGCATTGCAGGTTACTATGGATATATGGCTGCAAAAGAAAATATGATTGGTATTTCCGGAACTAATGCAAGACCTTCTATCGCTCCAACTTTTGGAGTCGAAAATATGCTTGGAACTAATCCTCTCTCTTTTGTTATGCCTTCTGATGAAGAATTTCCCTTCTGTTTTGATGCGGCCACGTCAGTTAGCCAAAGAGGTAAAATTGAATACCGCGCTCGCATCGGTAAAAAAACTCCCGAGGGTTGGGTCATAAATGAAGAAGGAGAATATCTTACTGATTCTGAACAAATATTAAAAGATCTTAATGCTGGTAAAGCAGCTATGGTACCATTGGGAGGAATAGGTGAAGATACAGCCGGTTATAAGGGATATGGCTTTGCAACAGTGGTTGAAATCTTATCATCAGCATTACAAAATGGTATTTATCTTAAAAAACTTATGGGCATTGAAAATGGACAAAAAGTTCCATTCCGTTTAGGACATTTCTTTATCGCTATTAATATAGCAGCATTTACCGAACCCGAAAATTTTAAAAAAACTACCGGAAACATTTTAAGAGAATTAAGAAATTCAAAAAAAATGAAAGGCCATAACAGAATATACACCGCAGGTGAAAAAGAATATATTATTATGCAAGAACGTGAAAAAACTGGAATACCTATTAATATTGAACTTCTTGAAGAACTGAATAATCTCGCAGAAGAATACGGATTGGAAAAACTTGAATAGCAAATTTTTATTATCTCATATGTTATTTATAACTCTTTGATACTTTTTATTAATTTTATAACTTCAAAATTTTAATATATAAAATATATATATTTGTTATAGTTTTTATATAATTAATCATTTTATTTTAATTTTTTATACACAATAAATTATGGGATTAATGTTGCTGAGAACTGTTCTTATAACAGTATATGGTATATTGGCAGCATTAACAATTATTGTAGATTATTTTTCTAAACCTGTACTGGGATATATTACAAAACCTCTTCTTATGCCATTACTTACCGTATTTTATTATTATACTGCCTGTAAATTAAATATATATATTGTTTTTGCATTAATCGCTGCTTTTATAACTATATTATTTATGTTAAATCAAAAAAAGAATTTTAATAAGTTAATAATAATATTTTTTATAAGTCTTTTTAATATACTTTTCAGTATTGCTGTTTTAAAAACTAATTATTATCTGGAATATATACCTGTATGGTTTTATTTAACCTTGATACCATTTACAATAATTTACATACTTGCTTTTAGAAAAATTTATATCAAAACAGCCAAAACCAGTATAAGATTACTCATTATTTTATATTCAATATCTTCTATTGTTTTAATATTTACAATCATAAGCAGAGCATGGAAATATAGCAGTATGTCATTATGTCTACCTATTATTGGTTTAATTTTAATGTCTTTTTCATCCATACTTTTTATTTTAAACGATTACTTTAAGAAAATTAAAAATACTGATTTACTAATCAATACTGCTGGTATCTATGGAGTATTAATTCTGATTATGGGAGTTATACCAGACTGGTAAAAATTAAATATTTAAAAAGTAAAATTTTTATGTTAAAAAATTTGTTTTTATTATTAATTTGTTTTTATTTTGCACATAATTTCCTTCAAAGGAAAATTCTACTTCAAAAAAATATTTTTTCACTAAATTCTAATTGTTTTTTGAGCATAGGTAAAAACAAAAGAGATATGTGTTTTGTGAAATGCTCATTTTCAAATTGAAATTAATTAAAATTTTGCATGTACGATATTATTGGATTAAATGCTAAAACCTTCCAGGAGCTGAAAGATATAGCAGTACAACTTAAAATTGCCAAAGTTGATAGTTATAATAAACAAGATCTTATTTATAAAATTTTGGATGCCCAGGCAATGCTTCCTTTAAATGAAAAACAAACAATAAATAAATCGCAAAAACTCAATAATTCAATTCAACGAAAAAAACGTCCAAGAAAAACTATTAATGTTGATAAGGAAAATATTAATACATCTGATATATCTGTTGAATCTGAAAATAAAATTATTGATAATAATATTATTAATAAAAGCGAAAACGAAATATCTGTAAATAAAACTGAAATCGCCGAAAGCCCAATATTAATAATCCCCGATGAGGTCGAGATTGAAGAAGATAACTTTATTTCTGATATCATTCCTAAAAATGAAGATATTAAAACAATTGAAAATGATGTAGAAACTATTGATATTGAAAAAACATCAGAATCAACAATTATTGAAACTGAAACAGAAATTACCCCTGTTACAGAAAACAATAAAGTTTATCTTAATGATAAACAATATTATAAAGATAAAAATTCTCGAACTGAATCTTCCGAAAAGAAATCCGGAGAATATAACATTGAAATAGAAGAAATAGTATCATGTGAAGGAGTACTTGAAATTATGCCCGACGGTTATGGTTTTTTAAGATCATCTGACTATAATTATCTTAGTTCCCCTGATGACATTTATATATCACAATCACAAATAAAATTATTTGGACTCAAAACAGGAGATACTGTTAAAGGTACAATACGTCCTCCCAGAGAAGGAGAAAAATATTTTCCTCTTATAAAAGTTGAACTTATTAATGGTCAATTGCCAGAAAATGTTAGAGACAGAGTACCTTTCGACTTTCTTACACCTCTTTTCCCTGAAAAGAAATTTACCCTCACAGGTCATAAAGACTGCACAATATCTACCAGAATAATTGATATGTTCACTCCAATAGGCAAAGGACAAAGAGGTTTGATAGTAGCACAACCTAAAACTGGGAAAACTGTACTTTTAAAAGAAATAGCAAATGCAATAGCCGCAAATCATCCAGATGTACATTTAATTATTCTCCTCATAGATGAACGCCCCGAAGAAGTAACAGATATGGCTCGCAGTGTAAAAGCAGAAGTTATCTCTTCAACTTTCGATGAACCAGCTGAAAAACATGTTAGAATAGCAAATATAGTATTGGAAAAATCAAAACGACTCGTAGAATGTGGCCACGATGTTGTGATTTTACTCGATTCTATTACCAGACTTGCAAGGGCATATAATACAATAGCACCTGCTTCAGGTAAAGTCCTCTCAGGTGGAGTAGAAGCTAACGCCTTACAAAAACCTAAACGCTTTTTTGGCGCAGCCAGACAGATAGAAAATGGAGGATCACTTACTATTATTGCTACTGCCCTCATTGATACCGGCTCTAAAATGGATGAAGTTATTTTTGAAGAATTTAAAGGTACCGGTAATATGGAATTACAACTCGATAGAAAATTGTCAAATAAACGCATCTTCCCCGCAATTGATATAGTGGCTTCAAGTACCCGCCGCGATGATTTATTACTGGATAAAGATGCATTGCAAAGAATCTGGATATTGCGTAATCACCTCGCAGATATGAACTCCCTGGAAGCTATGGAATTTTTAAAAGAAAAAATGAAATATACCAACTCTAATGAAGAATTCTTAATATCAATGAATGGCTAAAACCTTATAACATTAACTTTTCTAATTCCAAAAAAATTTCTAATCCCGCTTTTGCACTTTTAACATCTTTAATAACAATTTCCAATTTTTCGTTCGTCTCTTTTAACCTGCATTTAATAGTATCTTGACTGTTTATCCGGTAAAGAAATCTGGTAAATTCTTCTGATGCATAATACTCCGCTCCTTTATCCGCAATAAAACAACATGTCATCCTGCCATTTTTAAGAATAATTTTCTCAAAACCCAACTTTGGTGCAATCCATTTAAGCCTTACAATATTGAATAATTCTTCTGCCGGCATAGGAATTTTCCCAAACCTGTCGGTTAAATGTGATGCAAATGTTTGTAAATCCTTTTCATCTTCAATATTATCAAGTTCTTTATAAAGATGAAGCCTTTCTGTAGCATTTTCAATATAATTATCTGGAAACATAAGCTCAAGATCTGTTTCTATATGGCATTCTCTTAACTTTCTTTTATTTTTATCTTCAACAAAAAATCCTGCAAATTCAGTATCTTTAAGCTCTGTTACAGCCTCTTCTAATATTTTAAGATACATTTCAAAACCAATCTCTGATATAAAACCACTTTGTTCTGCCCCTAAAATATTTCCAGCACCCCTGATATCAAGATCTCGCATAGCAATATTGAACCCACTGCCCAAATCAGAAAACTCTTCAATAGCTTTAAGCCTTTTACGCGCCTCATC
>JAKIYJ010000084.1 GCA_022708585.1 Bacteroidota bacterium | reverse complement strand
AATGAAAATCGGGCAAATTTTTACTGTTATTATTTTTTATACAAGTTTTACAGCCTGTCGTGTTGTTGATTATTCTTTTGTTGGTGGTACATTAGATCCTAAAATTCAAACTGTTACTATTAATTATTTTCCAAATAATGCCGAAATAGTACAGCCAACATTGAGTCAAACTTTTACTGAAACATTGAGAAATAGATTTGCCAGTCAAACTCGTTTAAATGTTGTTGATAAGAATGGAGATATTATAATTGAAGGCACTATAACCAATTATAATACTCAACCTGTTGCTATTCAAGGTAATGAAACAGCGGCTCTCAACAGATTGACAATAACAGTTAATGTTAAGTTTACGAATAATATTAATAATTTTCAGAATTTTGAGTCTTCTTTTTCGAGATATGAAGATTATGAGAGCAGTTTAAATCTTTCCTCAGTTGAAAATACTCTTATTCAACAGATTTGTGAATCGCTTGTTGAAGATATTTTTAACAGAATTGTAGTAAACTGGTAGCATTATGAACAGTGAGCGTTTTTTTCAATTACTTTCTAAACCTTCATCATCTGATGAAAATGATATCTTGTTACTTGAAAATTTAATTGAAGAATATCCATATTTTCAAGCGGCACATGTTATGCTTATCTGTGCCTTATATAAAAACAAACATATTAGTTATAAAGACAAGTTGAAAAGTTGTGCAGCATTGACTTATGATCGGTCTTTACTTTACTGGCTTATTAATGAAATTGAAAATGACGCAACTGAAAGTAATAAAAATATTGATATAAAGTATGAAGTTACTGCTTTAACTTCAAAAACAGAAGAAGATAATTATATTTCTGATATAATGGATGATAAACAGGATAACAAACCGGTTTATTCAGAAGAAATTCCTGTTTTGAATGAAAATACAGAAAGAGATATAAACATTGCAGATGTAGATGATAACAAGGTAGAAAAAGATAAAAAGAAAGAATTAATAGATAAGTTTTTAATAAATCCGCCTAAAATTTCTCCTCCGCTTAAAGTAGATTTTTTTAATCCTGTAAATCTTGCACAAAAAAGTTGCGAGGAGCATGAAGATTTTTTAACTGAAACATTTGCTGTGCTTTACCTTCGTAAAGGTAATTATAATAAGGCAATTCAAATTTATGAAAAATTAAGTTTGAAATTTCCAGAAAAAAGTAGTTACTTTGCAAATCAAATTGAAAAGATTAAACAAGAACAAAATAAAAATTAAAAATCATGGGATCTTATATTTTAATTTCTATATTAATACTTATTACGTGTTTGCTTTTAATTCTGGTTGTACTGGTTCAGAATTCAAAGGGAGGAGGACTGGCTTCCAATTTTTCTTCTTCAAATCAGATTATGGGTGTACGTCGAACTACTGATTTTCTTGAAAAAGCAACATGGACCTTGGCTACGATTTTGCTGGTACTCAGTTTGATTACTGTTTTTACTATTCCAAAACAAGAAGGTACCGAAGCTGTACAAAGCGAAGTAAGTAAACAACTACAAAATGCTGTTCCTCTTAATGACTTTCAGCCTTCTCCTTCTTCCGAAAGTACAGAACAAACAAATCCTTAATAGTTGTAATGATCTTCAGTCCACCCCGAAAAGTCTATAAATCGAATTTTAATTAAATTTATCAACTTTTCAGAGTAGATTCATACATTATAAATAACAAATTTTGAGTATAATAATTTTTTACAATTATAACACAAATGCTATAAAATGTTTTTAAATCCGCCTTGTAAATGATTTGTTATAAAACAAGCAAGCAGGGTTGGGCAAGAAGGGTTTACCTGTTTGAGCGAACGAAGTGAGCGAGTTTGTAAACCCTAATAGGGGGTTGCGTAGTTTTATCAAATCATTTCCACAGCGGTGATTTTTCTTTTCGCACTTTTCTTTGTATGGCAGACAAAGAAAAGTGCATAATTTTTTGATAAAATAATAAATTTAATAGATAAGTTTATTAAAAATATAGATAAAATTAATTAGAATAAAATTAACTATTTACAATAATGAAATTTATACAAACCTTTAAAACACTTTGCAATCTTTCGTCCTCGTTACAAACGAGGACAAGAAGGTTTTTTAACAACATTATTTTAAAATAGAGCAATTTATTTTATCAAAAAAACAATTTAAAATAAAAATGATTTTTCGGAGTGGGATCAATCTTTAAACTTATTAATTATGTCTTTATTAATTAGAAATGGGAGAATCATCACTGCAACCGATGATTATACGGCAGATATCTTTATTGAAGATGAAAAAATCAGCCTTATTGGAAAAAATCTTGATATAGGTGCTGAAAATATTATAGAAGCTGAAAACAAATTGATTTTTCCCGGTGGTATTGACCCACATGTACATTTTGATCTTCCCTTTAAACATACAGCTTCAAGTGATGATTTTGAAACAGGTACAAGAGCTGCTCTTTTTGGTGGAACAACCTGCGTTATTGATTTTGCAGTTCAAAATAAAAATCATTCATTATATTCTGCTTTGGACGAATGGAATATAAAGGCTTATAATAAATCATACTGCGATTATTCTTTTCACCTTAATATGACCGATGCTACACCTGATGCCATTAAAGAAATAAAGGACATTATTTTAAGGGAAGGCATACCTTCTTTTAAAATCTTTATGGCTTACAAGGGAACTATGATGATGGACGACAGACAAATACTTGCAGTAATGGATGAAGTTAAAAAATATGGAGGTATTGTTTCTGCTCATGCAACTAATGGAGATATGATTGATTACCTTGTTTCCAAATATAAATCCGAAGGCAAATTAAATCCATTATATCATTATTTATCACAGCCTGAAATATCGGAATCAGAAGCTACTGGCAGATTTATCGATCTTGCAAACCTTACAAATGTCAAGTCTTATGTTGTACATATTACTTGTGAGGGGACTTTGAACAAGATAAAAGAGGCAAAAGTAAGAAGTCAGGAGGTTTTTGCTGAAACATGTATTCAATATCTTGTCCTTGATGCTTCGCTTTATAATAAAGGAACAGATTCTGCAAAATGGGTTATAAGTCCTCCATTACGTGAAAAAAAAGATCAATATGCCTTATGGTCTGCCATTAACAATGGGCTTATTCAAACAGTTGCAACTGACCATTGTCCATTTTTACTGAAAGATAAAATTACAGAAGCCAGGGATTTTTCCCTAATACCAAATGGGGCTCCTGGAATTGAAAACAGAATGGAATTACTTTTTTCAGAAGGAGTTAAAAAAAATAGAATTTCTTTAAATAAATATGTAGAATTAACTTCAACAAATGCCGCAAAAATTTTTGGTTTACATCCTCATAAGGGAACTATCGCAGTTGATTCAGATGCAGATATTGTAGTATTTGATCCTGAAGAAAAGCATACAATTTCAGTTAAGACCCATCATATGAATTGTGATTATTCAAGTTATGAAGGATTTGAAGTAACAGGCAAATGTAAAACAGTTATAATAAGGGGACATATTGCAATTGACGATAATCAGTTACTTATTAACAAGGGTTTTGGTAAATTTATTAAAAGAAAATTATAGTCAATCAAAGCAAATCAGCAGTTATTAGATGAATAAACTCCTGTCTTGTTTTTTCTGAGGTTAAAAAGGCACCAGTAAAATCTGAGGTTGTAGTTACTGAATTTTGTTTCTGTATTCCTCTCATTTGCATACAAAGGTGTTTTGCTTCTATCACAACAGCAACTCCCAGAGGTTGTAATGCTTCATGAATACAATTTTTAATTTGAGTAGTCAGCCTTTCCTGAACCTGAAGCCTTCGCGCAAAAGCATCTACTACTCTTGCAATTTTGCTTAAACCTGTAATGTATTTATTTGGAATATATGCCACATGAGCTTTACCAAAAAAAGGAACCAAATGATGTTCGCAAAGAGAATATATTTCAATGTCCTTAACAATCACCATCTGTTTATAATCTTCTTTAAATCTTGCTTCCATTAATATGGCATTAGGATCAATTTCATAACCCTGGGTAAAAAATTGCATGGCTTTTGCTATCCTCACAGGCGTTTTTAACAATCCTTCTCTGCCGGGATCTTCTCCCAAAAGTCTTAATATCTCTTTATAATGAGAAGCTAATTCATTTACATTTTCTTCATTAAAAACATCCAATTTCTGATACCCATTGCGATTATTATCAAAATCAGGATATGTTCCAAAATCTTCATTATTCTTATCCATTTTACTATTTTTAAAATATTTTGCAAAATAACAAGTTTTTATTCAATTTTTATTTAATAATATTATTTACAGGTAAAAACACAGGAAAATAAGACAAACTGTATAAAGAAATTGAAAATTGAATCCACTCTGAAAAGATATTTTTATATTTTTCGGAGTAGGTTCATACATTATATATAACAAATTTTAAGTATAATAATTTTTTACAATTTTTATTTATAGATCTGCGATTATTAATTTCAAAAAATTAATAACTTTGCAAAAGTTTTAAGGTAAAAAATGTTATGGCTCAAGAGATAAATTTTGTTTCAGGTAGAGCGACAAAACAATTGGCGGAAGACATAGCAAAATGTTTTGGTAAGAAATTGCTTAATGTTAAAATTAATATTTTTTGTGATGGTGAATTTCAGCCATCTTTTGAAGAAACCATAAGAGGTAATAATTTATTTATAATTCAATCAACTTATGCTCCAACGGATAATATAATGGAACTGTTGATGTTGATTGATGCTGCTAAAAGGGCTTCGGCTGAACATATTATAGCTGTGATTCCATATTTTGGTTATGCAAGGCAAGACAGAAAAGATAAACCTCGTGTTTCAATAGGAGCTAAATTAATTGCAAATTTACTTACTGCTGCTGGTATAAATCGTCTTATTACTATGGATTTGCATGCCGACCAGATACAGGGTTTTTTTGATATACCAGTAGATCACTTGTATGCTTCATCTATTTTTATTCCTTATTTACGCGAATTGACATTGGAAAATCCAACAATAGCTTCTCCTGATACTGGTGGAACAAGAAGAGCTGCTTCATATTCCAAATTTCTTAATACAGATTTTGTTATATGTTATAAACAAAGAGCAAAACCTAATGAAATAGGTAATATGGTTATTATAGGTGATGTAAAAGGTCGTGATGTAGTGCTTGTAGATGACATTATTGACACAGCTGGAACTATAACCCTGGCAGCTGATTTACTTATGCAAAAAGGAGCAAAAAGTGTCAGAGCCATTTGTACACATCCAATTTTATCTGGCAATGCTTATCAAAATATTGAAAATAGTGCTATTACCGAACTCATCACAACTGACACCATTCCATTGAAAAAATCTTCTCCCAAAATAAAAGTCCTTACCACAGCCAGATTATTTGCTGATGTCATAGATAAAATAACACGTTTTGAGTCAATAAGTTCACATTTTAACTTTACATAAATTTTATATTAATTAACACTTAATTTTTTTTAATCATGAAAACAGTATCTATTAGCGGTTCTCTTCGTGAGAACGTAGGGAAAAAAGATGCAAAACAATTACGTAAAAACAACCTCGTGCCTTGTGTGGTTTATGGGGGTCAGGAACAAATTCTTTTTTCCGTAAAAGAAAAAGATTTTATAAATATCATTTATACTCCTGAGGTTTGTTTCGTTAAATTAAATATAGATAAAAAACAAATTGATGCTATTGTCCAGGAAGTGCAGTTCCACCCTGTTACAGATAAAATATTGCATGTTGATTTTCTTGAACTTCGTGACAATAAACCAATTATAATGCATATTCCAGTCAAACTGAAAGGCGTAGCCCCTGGTGTACTAAAAGGTGGTAAACTTCTTTCCAAATCAAGAAATCTTAAAGTAAAAGCTCTCCCTGCCAATATGCCTGATTCTATTGATGTTGATATTTCTTCCCTCGAAATTGGGAATACTGTTAAAGTAAGTAATATTAAAAATGAAAACTTTGAAATACTTAATCCCGAAAACACAGTAATTGTTGGGGTTTATGTTACCAGAGCCGCAGTAACGGAAGAAACGACATCTGAAAAAGCTCAAACTGCTTCATCAACTCCTGCCGCAGAAGAAAAGAAAGAATAAATTACTGTTTAAGTTATATAAAAGTATAAAATAACAGGATATATAATATTATTTAGTGTCTGTCCATAAAGTCAAGAGTTTGTTTCAGAATGTTCGAGGTTTCGATAGCCTCGAAAATCGGGATTGTACTAAAATACATAACTGATTTGAAGGCTGAGAATAACGATGAAATCGGACATTATGGACAAACTCTAAATTAAGGTACAAACATTGGTGAAATATATAGAAATATTTCAAATAAAAAGCCAAGCGAAATTTATAATGTAATATAAATCAATTAAATAATTATAAAATGAAAAACTTCAATTTCATAACTTTTTTGTTTATTCTTACGATATCATTCGGAACCACATCTTGTATATCATATCGTAAATTTGAAGAAGAGAAACAGCGTCGTGAAAAATGTGAAACAGATTACAAAGATTTGAAAAATCAGAATCAGAATTTGTTAACTCAAGTTACTGAACTTACTTCAAAAAATAATGAGATACAGAAAAGACTTTCTGCACTTGAAAAAGATA
>JAKIYJ010000083.1 GCA_022708585.1 Bacteroidota bacterium | reverse complement strand
ATAGAACCTCAACCTGATTAATTTAACCAGGTTGAGTGCTAAAACAATTGTGGCTATCCATGATTCGCTTGTTTGTTGAAGCCTTGCTTTGATTCGGTTCATCACGTACGCTGTCTTGGCTTGACCAAACAATCCCTCAATTGGATTTCTTTCGCCCGGTCTTACGTGTTCTACATCCACTGCCTTTGGCCTTCCTAATGGCTTTGCTCTTAGCTTAATACCAAGCAGTTTCAGTTCCTTTCTATTTGATCTGTTGCAGTATATTTTATCAGCCAAGACCTCTTCAGGATAATACCCAAAGCGTTTTTTATATTTTTCTACTGAAGATATGAGCCGTGTCCCTTCATTGAATGCGTCCCATGACAAATCATCCAAAAAAGCAAAACCATTCATCAGCGATACATTTATTTTTGATCCAAACTCAACATTCGCATTGGTTTTGCCTCTTACAATAGGACGAACATGTGGTTGGTGTATGCTTACTATACGATCTTCTATGCTGTGTGTCCTTTCTGTAAACATTTTTTGCTGCTGTTCATATAATGTATTGATAACAAGAAAATATTTGTAATCTTTTTTATCAAGCGGTACTACGGAATATGAATCCAACAAATTATTAATGCTTTTAAGATTTCTTTTCAAATAACTCAATTGTTTTTTAACAGCTTTGCGTATTTCTTTTTTTGTTTTATTCTTTTTCTGTGCTGTCTTAAGATAAAACTTTCGAGCTTCTTTCCTGTCGGTGCGTGGCTTTGATTTATGCAGTGATGGTGAATATAATTTATCAATCAACTGCTCCGACTTTTCTCGCGCATCATTCAATAAATTCAAATCAGTTGGATAGGCTATATCCTGTGGGCAGGCTGTAGCATCTATGATAAGTTTTCCCTTGTGTGGTACCGATACAGGCACATCAGTGTCGTTTAGTTTTTCAGAATCACTTTCGTCGCCCTCATCGCTTTCTTGAGGGTTTGATGGGCTGCTATCTTCTTCATTAGAAAAGTTTTGTGTTCGGTCTTGTGCTAACCTTAGTATTTTTTCGTTAATGGAATTGATTTGCTCAATGCCTAACCTTTTCCTGAACTCCACAAACAACGAAGGATCAAACGGTTCCTCTTTACAAAAACTGCTGTACCCAATAAAATACTGCATGTAAATGTTTTCTTGAATCTGCATTACTGTTTCACGATCACTCATATTGCAGATATGTTTCAGTATCATTGCTCCTATGGCAACACGAGGGCTAATCCCTTCTGCTCCTCTTTGGCTGTTGTTAAGCTGTGATTGATAAGTGTTTACTAACAAATCCCATGGAATTTGTTTAGCCAATTTAACCCAGCGATTATTTGAATCTAATTCTTGTTCAAAGGGACTTTCAAATCCTTCTATTGTCATCTGACTCGGACTTATATATGCATTCTTGGATGCGCGGTTTTTTGAAGTTTTTGCCATATTTTTATGCATTTTGATCACTACAAATATGCAAATAATTATTGAAAATAAAGCGTTTTAGAATTATTCAGCAGACCCTAAATAACTTCAAATTTTTCGTAAATATTAACAAAGGATAATAAATAGCAAAAAATTTTAAATTATGATTTGAGCAATAAAATCGTAAATAATTTATATCTTATTATCTTATTATCTCCAAAATAATCTTGTATTTTATTATCTTTGCCAATGATTTTTTTATAAAAATTTATGATTTTTAAACCAGAAAAATATAGCATTCCAGATAAAAGAATGCAAAATTTTATTGACCCTGATGAAATATGGGGATATTTAAATAATACAAAGCCTGACCCTGTGAGGGTAAAAGATGTTATTGCAAAATCGCTCGATAAAAATCGTCTCACACTCCAGGAAACCGCTGTACTCATTAATGCCAATACACCAGAACTTGTTGAAGAAATAAAACAGGGTGCTAAAACTTTAAAGAGAAAAATTTACGGTAAACGTATTGTACTTTTTGCACCTTTATATATTGGCAACAAATGTTCAAATAATTGTCAATATTGCGGTTTTAGAACATCCAACAAAGATGCTGTACGTAAAACTCTTACTGATGAGGAAATCATAAGAGAGATTGAAGCCCTTGAAGATAATGGACAGAAACGTCTTATCCTTGTTTATGGTGAGCATCCTGAATATTCTGCTGAATACATCGCCCATACTGTGAACCTTGCATATAGTGTTAAAAAAGGAAATGGAGAAATAAGAAGGGTCAATATTAATGCTGCACCTTTCGATATACAAGGCTTCAGAACAGTTAAAAGTGCAGGTATTGGCACTTATCAAATATTTCAAGAAACCTATCATCCCGATATTTATAAAAAGTATCATTTAAGCGGGAAAAAGACTGATTTTGTTTGGAGACTGACTTCGCTTGACAGGGCACAGGAAGCAGGTATTGATGATGTTGGTATTGGAGCTTTATTTGGGCTATATGACTGGCGTTATGAAGTACTTGGATTAATAAGGCATACAAACCATCTTGAGGCTTGCTATGATATTGGTCCGCACACAATTTCTTTTCCAAGACTTAAAAATGCTGCCAATCTTAATATTGATATAAAATATATGCCTTCGCATGAAGAATTTATAAGAATGATAGCGATTTTGAGATTGGCTGTACCTTATACAGGTATGATTCTTACAGCACGTGAAGATGCTAATGTCAGAAAAGAAGTAATGCAATTTGGAGTTTCGCAAATTGATGGTGGCACTAAACTTGAACTTGGTTCATATTCTGAAAACCTTAATGAAGAACAAGACCTTAATCGCGAACAATTTCATATTGGTGATTCACGCAGTTTAAATGAAATTATTGAAGAACTTCTCGACAATGACTATATTCCATCTTTTTGTACTGCTTGTTACCGCCTTGGCCGTACTGGTGAACATTTTATGGAATTTTCTGTGCCAGGTTTTATTAAAAGATATTGTACCCTTAATGCTATTTTAACTCTTTCGGAATATCTTATGGACTATGCTCCTGAAAAAACAAAAATTAAAGGATGGAATGTTATTGAAAAAAATCTTCAAGAATTGGAAAAATCTCAAAATATTGCTGAACTAAAAAAAAGAATTGAACGAATAAAATCAGGTGAAAGAGATTTATATTTTTAATACAGTTTAATAAAAAATTATATATGAAAGAAACACGCATATTAGGATTACAAATACTTGACAGAATAAAAGAAGCAGGTTTAACACAATCTATATTGTCAAAATATTCTCATATTATAAAATCAAGATTGGGATTCCACGAGGTATCAGAAGAAAAATGCAGCAGAGTGGGACTTATAATTCTCCAATTAACTGGCAACCCAGAAGAATGGGATAAACTTGAAAAAGAACTTAATAATATTGATGGAATAAGAATACGAAAAATGGATTTTGAACCATTATAATATTAAATTCATTAATAATTATATTAATTTTTTATGATAATTTTAAAATAAAATATTATTAATATGTTAAAATTAAATCTTTTAAAACTATTTTGTAATGAATGAAATAAGAATTCTGGGATTATATATCAATCATAAATCAAAAGACGAGGCTGTAAAACTCCAAAATATTCTGTCAAAATATGGTTGTATTATTAGAACGCGTTTAGGATTAAATAATATGGATGAAAACTATAATTCAAAAAACGGTTTGATTATACTTGAACTTGTTGGACCAATGGAAGAAATATTGCATCTTGAAAACGAATTAATCAATATTAATGGACTGCAAATCGATAGAATGATTTTCATTTCCGAAAGATAACTCTTATTTTACTATATAACTATTTTATAAATGGAAAGAGAATTTTGGTTTAGAATAATATTATTCATTTTACTATTTATATTTTCTGAAATTACAGCATTTTTTTCTTTTTCTTCTCTTTGGTATAAAAAAACTAAATTCAAACGTCAATCTTATGCAAGAAAATACTGTATATTTTCAATAATTTTTGTTCTATTTATCTTCCCTTTTTATATATACACAGCCAGCAAAATAAGTAAAAACAATGCTGGTTTAATGAGACAGAATTTTTTTTTAACTACTGTTATTTTATTAGTATATATTCCAAAATTCATTGCAGGTTTATTCTGGATAATATCCATTATTATTTCCTTTATTATTAGATTTATAAACAAAATTTTGTTTAAGGGAAAAGAAAAAATTTATTATTGGGCTGTTCAAATTTATAAAATATTAAATTTTTCAGGTTTATTTCTTGCCTTTTGTATGCTTATTATGATTTTATACGGGATGAGTTTTGGAATCACCAATTATAAAATTAAAAACATAGTTATTAAATCTGAAAATATACCGGCAAGTTTTGATAATTTTACAATTGCTCAAATTTCAGATACTCATCTTGGCAGTTTTAACAATATTGTTCAGGTTGAAAAAGGACTTAATCTTATCTCTCAAAGTAAGCCCGATTTAATTGTATTTACAGGAGATATGGTAAATGCAGATCCTTATGAGGCAAGCGAATATATTGATAAATTTCAAAAACTTCAAGCTCCTTTTGGAAAATACGCTGTTCTCGGAAATCATGACCTGAACAATTTCTTAAAATGGAAAAATAAAAATTCTGACAGTACTATGGGCAAAGAAGTAACTCGTATTTTAAATGATATGGGCTTTACTGTGCTACGAAATTCAAATGCAATTATATATAAAAATTCAGATTCTATTTCTATTTCAGGAGTTGATAACTTTGGCACTCCTCCTTTTACTAATTATGCCGACATAGATAAGGCTTCCAGAGGAATACAAAATTTTAAATATAAAATTTTATTGCTTCATGATTCTAAACCACTTAAAGATAGTATTTTGCCATATTATAAATTTAATCTGGCATTGTCAGGACATACACATGGAATGCAAATAGGAATTAATTTCCCCTGGTTTAAATGGAGTCCTTCTTCATTTATATATAAATACTATCTGGGGTTATATCCTATTAATGATTGTGATTTATACATAAATGCCGGATTTGGCTTTATTGGATTTGCAGCAAGAATAGGAATATCTCCTGAAATAACAATTATCAAGTTAAAAAGTAAGAGTTCACTCTGAAAACTCATTTTTATTTTGAATTATTTTTTGATAAAATAAATTAATTAATTTTATAGATAAATTAATTAAAAATATAGATAAAATTAATTAGAATTAAATTTATCAACTTTTCAGAGTGATTCAAGTATATAATTTATCTTTAATTTTATTTTAATTTTATTGCTATATATAATTGATAAAAATTATATAAATTTGTATATAATAATAAATTAATTATTTAACAATGGCTAAAATTCTTGTAATAGATGATGAAAAGAGCATTCGTAATACACTTAAAGAAATACTTGAACATGAAAATAATGAAGTTGATTTAGCCAGTGATGGAGTTGAAGGTTTAAAAATTCTTGAATCTAAACATTTTGATGTAATTTTATGTGATATTAAAATGCCTGATATGAATGGTATTGAAGTTCTTGAAAAAATACAGGAATCGGGCAATAATACACCTGTTATTATGATTTCGGGACATGGAAATATTGAAACCGCAGTCGAATCTATAAAAAAAGGAGCTTTTGATTACCTTAGCAAACCTCTCGATTTAAATAGAATTCTTATAACATTACGAAATGCTCAGGATACTTCTCATCTTATTAAAGAAACTCAAATACTTAAAAGAAAAATAAATAAAGCTTATGATATAATAGGTGATTCACCCGAAATAAACAAAGTTAAGGATATTATTGAAAAAGTAGCACCAACAAATGCAAGAGTCTTAATAACAGGTGAAAACGGTACAGGTAAAGAACTTGTCGCAAGATGGCTTCACGAAAAAAGTAACAGAGCAAATGGTCCTTTTGTTGAAGTAAACTGTGCTGCCATACCATCAGAACTTATTGAAAGTGAATTATTTGGTCATGAAAAAGGTTCATTCACATCTGCTATTAAACAACGCAAAGGTAATTTTGAACAGGCATCAGGTGGAACTATATTTCTGGATGAAATTGGCGATATGAGTCTTTCGGCACAATCAAAAGTGCTTAGAGCGTTACAGGAAAATAAAATAACACGTGTGGGCGGAGATAAGGAAATTAATGTTGATGTACGTGTAATTGCTGCTACAAATAAAAATCTTGAAAAAGAAATTGCTGAAAAAAGGTTTCGGGAAGATTTATATCATAGAATTAGTATTATTATGATACATGTACCTTCATTAAATGAAAGAAAAGGCGATATTCCAATACTTACCAAATATTTTATAAACGAAATCTCGGCTGAACAAGGCAAACAGCCCCCTGCTATTACTGATGAAGCATTGGAATCACTTGAAAAAATAAAATGGACCGGAAATGTTAGAGAACTAAGAAATGTTATAGAAAGATTAACCATATTATGTGATAAAATAATTACAGCCAACGATGTTTCTTTATATGTAAAACCATTGTTATTTTAAATTATTAATAATGTTTTTAACTAATAATATCGAATAAATGGAACAAACAATCGATAATACCCCTCAATCCAAAGGTAAAATCATTATTCCAATAATAAATGAGTCCACTCCGAAAAGTCGGAAAAATTCAAAAAACAAAAATACGAAATATTTATAATAAGAGAAGTTGATAAGTTTTAAATAATGTTGATAAAAAAA